>JANNDA010001402.1:0-10873 GCA_031387195.1 Planctomyces sp.
GGCTGACGATCGGGCGGATGCGATTCGAACGGGTCACGGAACGGATCGGCGGCGAGCGTGTGGCGGAGCGTGATCGGGATGCGGGGGAAATCAAAGGGGGGGGGAAATCAAAGGGGACAGGTCCATATAACGCCATAAATGGACCTGTCCCCTTTGTTCCCCCCCAGTTGATCGTCTCCACTACCTCCGGCCACAACAATCGCCCCCTTCATTCCCACATCGACCGAAGACAACGTCACTCGATCCGCGCCGCCACCGGCGTCAATTCGCAACGACTCAGCCGGATTCGTGAAGTCGAAACTCGTGCCGTTCACACGTAGTTGGCTGATCCCGTCAGCAACCGCCGCTCCGTCGGTCAATTCGGCGACATCGTCTGCGTTTGAGAAAGTGAAGTCGCGTGTCTTGGCAATGACCGCATCTTGAAGTGTGCTGAAGTTGGTCCACTCAACAAGCTGGCTATCAATGGTCACTTCGCCTCGAACACCGGTCGTGATGTTCGAGAAGCTCACGGACTCAGCAGTGCCGCGAAGTTGCAGAGTATTCGTTCCGCTGCCGCCATCAATCTTCAGGCCGCGCAACACATTCAGCTCGGCAATCGAGGCATCGACAATCAACGTGTCGTCCCCGTCGCCGCCGATGATTTCCAACCGCATCGCGTCCGACGCGTTGGCCCGAAACAGGTCCGTCTCGTTTGAGTCGCGGAGCACGACATCATCGCCTTCACATCGCAACTCAAACGAACCAGCCGTTGCAGGTAACATCACGGTCGTCGTTGAATTAGTAGCAATGATGGTTCCAACGACTTGAGCACCGACTTTGCCGGCACTCCCCTTGGCACCGTCTGACTCTTGTCTTCCAGAATACCGGAAGCTTCCAAAGCCACCGTTACCACCTGAGCCACCAACTCCTGCCGTACCGATATTTGATTGAATGCTCGATTGATCTGAGCTTGCCGATCCAGACTTCAGGTAGATTCCTAAGCCAAGCACATCGCCACCTCGTCCGCCTGTACCAGCTTGCCCACCGGCAACGCTGTAACCACTTCCTCCACGGCCCCGCGTCCGGCATTTCCAACATTTCCAGAAATCGTCGATGCCATCATTTGAACCGAGGACGACGATCCGAAAATTCCGCTTCCGAACACAGACCCTCCCGTACCACCGATCCCACCGGGAAAGCCTCCTTTGGAACCGACGAAGTAGCGGTCGTCCCAGTCAAATCCTCCAGCCGTTCCATTTCCGCCGCCACCCGCTTGTGCTGAATTCTTGACGACAACGCTGTGAGCCGCATCCATTCGGCTCCAAGAAGTGAGTGGAGGTGAGCTTGAGCGCGTGTCGGGAAGAGAACCTTCCCAAGGTGGGGCCGGGAATCTACGCCGTTTTCAGCCCCTTGGGAAAGATGGACTGGCAGTCCCAGTCTGGCCTGATGAAAACCATTAGCAGCAGGGATGAAACTCCTGACGCAACCGTTTTGATTCAATCACCTCTCCCAAACCTGCCCAACTTTCGGGGTTTTCATCAGGCCGATTTGACGCCATCCAGCACCGACCGGCAACCGACGGCTCGGTTGTAACAGTCCTAATAATTGCGCTGGTTTGTTTTCGAGAAGAAACAAACTTCAGGACAGGCTGCGTTGTCAGCCTGACCTAACTTTGGACGCGATCAGAGGATCTCCGCCAACGTGGCAGCAAGTTGCCACCTTGCCGAGGTACGTCCGCAAAACTCTGTTTGCTGGAGGACGCTCACAAGCTGGAAGCTTGTGGCTACGATTTGAGAACGCCCCCGACATCTTCGACCAGTTCGCGCCGCTGCGCGGGCCGTATTGTGTTTCATTCGCGATTCGCGATTGAACAAAGCAATGTTCAATTCTCTTTGCGCTGGCTGTCTTTTTCAAAAGACCGTCAAGGCTGTGTTCACAAATCTTGATTCGCAATCAACGCTCATATTTTGCAGCAGTTGAGCCCGTTCCTGCTGTTGTTGATTCGCGAAATCTGAGCATGACGAGCGTCATGGCACGCTCTCTGCAATTCATTGATCCCACTCTCTCACAATGGTTCGGTGAACTCCTTGCGAGTGCATAACGGCTGCGGATTAAAGCCTCAGTCGCCGGTTTCAGTTGCGTCAATATTGACGCACAAACCACATGCTGCTGGACCAGATGTTTTCATTCTCACTCTCAAGGGGACTCGGACATGGTACGCAATTTTGAAAAGCTGGTTGGTGATGAAGCGGGCTTCGTGATCACGGCCGAACTGGTGCTGGTATTGACGATCGCGGTCCTGGCGATGGTCGTTGGTCTGACGGCGGTACGCGATTCCATCACGCAAGAAATGAATGACTTGTCTTCCGCGTTCGGTGCGGTCAATCAGACGTACCACGTCACGGGCCTCAGCAAGAAACGTCAAGGTTGTGAGAATACTCACGCCTCAATCAGCGGATTCGGATTCAATGATCGTAGTGACGATTGTGACTGCAATCTGATTGAGATCATCGACGTCCACGGCAAGGACGATTCCAGCACTGGTGCTCGAAACGAAGGGAACTAAGCCAGCGAGCGGGGGGCAACCCCCGAGTGTTGGGCTCACCGCAACGCCTCATGGCGTCAGGCCACATAGCCGAACGTGTGCTGAGCGCCCTCCAGCAGCAAACATGAGCCGCCACGATCCAGCAATCTTGCGGCCTCAGCTTCGGTAGCAAGTGGCGTCATGCTCAGACTTTCCACGATGTCGCTACTCAAGCGGCTGAGCAAGTACACCGTCGCCCAGTCAGCGGCTGACGCGAGCCGGCTCGCGGGAATCAAATCGGGAGGACTCTCGATTCGCAGCGGCTTCAGCGCTTCACGTGGTGTTTCGCTCTGACGCAGGAACTCGAAACCTTCGCTGGGCTCTGCCGAATGATTGGTAATCAACACGATCTTTCCGCCGCGTTGAACGAGATTTCGAGCCGTCTGCAAAGCCGCACCAATTTGATCCCATGTCGTTCCGCCAGCATCGGCATCGACGGCGGCCACCACGACTTCACAGCGTTGCGGCAATTCCACATGCCAATGCTGTTTCAGCCAGATACGACCGGCCGTGGTCACTGACTCTAACGCTCCGCACAACACTCCTGCCGGTTGGCCACAGACTCCTGGCAACACCTGAATGCCCAATTGAACTCCCGACAACCAAGCCACCTCGTCTTGCAGTTGTCGTAGCGGTCGGTCGTCTTCCGGTCGCAATTCGGAATGATCTTGGCCGCGCGCTTTCGCCATCGCGTCCACGTTGGAGAGGCCGGGGAAGATCGCGCTGCTGGCATTGCGAATTCCCAATAAGGGATCGAAGCCGACGGAGCCGACGGGCAAGACGAGATCCGCATCGACAATTTCGCGAGCCAAATAGATGCGTTCTCCGCTCGCCGAATTGGCGAGATAGGCTTCTCGCTTTTTGTCGGTCGCGTCATGCACGATCCAGTTCACCGCAGCGCGAACTGATTTCGGGAGTGCCGCTCGCGGATCGGGAAGTTTGCCGACTTGCCATGAAGCGGGCTGCAAGATGGTCACGTTTTCGGGCCGAACCGATCGACGCTGAAAATGGGACCACATTCCGGCAATGACTTGAGCGGCTCCTGGAGTATTCCGATCGAGCGCAATCGCGATCTTGTCCTCCGGAACAACCGTCATTTCCAGCGGCGGAAAATCGAGCGGCGCTTGAAGTTGTTGTCGCACTTCTGCCACAAAATCAGCACACGGCTCCGGAGGCCGATGCCGGCGAACAATTCGGCTCAGATCGAGTTTGAACTCAAAACACTGCCCGTCGCCGTATCGAAGGCTTTGAGCGACGGAACTGCGAACGGGCATGGCGACACCTGAGTCTGACGGCATTTCCCACCGTCAATTATTGAGGACGAAATATCGAGGCGGGACGATAGGCCCCGCCTCGCATGGCTGCAACCAGCGCACTGTTCCTGTCGCGCCGTTTCGTCGTCGTGAAACGCTTTCGAGAGCGAACAGCGCTCAGTAGAGTCGCCTTGCGAAATTTCGTAGGACGGGCACTCTTGCCCGTCGTCTGAGATTCGACGGGCAGGAGTGCCCGTCCTACAAAGCCAAAAGTCACAGGAGAGCTCACCATGAAACTCGGACTGATTAACTCGGCGTGGGCTCAAGCCGGTCGCGAAACGGCATGGGGCATTCGCAAGACGAAAGAACTCGGTTTCGATTCGATCGACATCTTTGCCGATCCGCTCGATATCGACGTCCGCGAACGCAAGCTCATCAAGCGCGAGTGTGATCAAGCCGGGCTGCCCATCGTGTCGATCTGCTGCGTGGCCGTCGGCCTGATCGACTTTAATCCCAGCGTGCAACGGTTCCATGTGGATCGAGTGAAGCACTACCTCGATCTGGCCTACGAGTTCGAGGCCAAGAACGTGCTGCTGGTCCTCGGTGAGTACCTCTGGAACCGAGAAGTGATTCCGCCTCAAGAGCAATGGGCGACCGGCGTGCGGACCTGCCGACAACTGGCCGAGTATGCCGAGCAACTCGGAGTACAGATTGCCCTGGAACTGGAGCCGTTTCCGCTCTCGCTGCTCAACAACGTCGAGCGCATGGTTCGCTTCATCGACGACGTTAATCATCCCGCCGTGCAAGCGAACATTGACGTCTCGCACTTGTGTCTCGCAAACGTTGCTCCCGAAGAGTTGCGTCATCTGAAGGGCAAAGCGATTCACGTCCACATCTCTGACTGCGACGGCAAAGTTCACGGCGACCTCCCTCCCGGACGCGGAGTGGTTGACTTCGTGCCGTACCTCCGTGAGATCAAAGCCCTCGGATTCGAAGGAGCCGTCTCGATCGAGTTGGAATACTCCCCCGATCCCGCTCGCATTGAGGACTGGGTACGCGAAGCGTATTCCGCGACGGATCGGCTGATGCGAGAAGTGGGCTTGCGCGGATAGCCTGCCGACCAAAGACCGTGAATCTCGTCGAAATCGACGGGGTGATCGGCGGACGGTGCTACGTTCGGGCAACGAGCTCACTCTCGGTCGCGGCGTGCTAACGCTGGAAGCCAGCCGGCAAAACGTTGGGCTCGCGTCGCGTTGGACGGGTCGCGGCGGCGGTCGGTCCAGCTTCGCGCGACCCCGGTGCAACATCGCTGTTTTGAGCTCGGCGCGTGTCGCTCGGTTGCTGCGGAAACGCCCGAATGGTTGTGATGATTTCCTTCTGCTGATCGAACTTGGCACCAGTCGGCAGTTCGAGCGTGAGCAGCATCTGCCGCACCACGCGCGATTGAATGGGCAGACCTGATTCGCGGTCGATCGTGCAAGTGCCGTAGCAGTGCCCGTTGCGCAATGACATCTTCTCGGTAATGCCCATTTGCTGCTGCGGAGTGTTGCCCACACGCTCGATCTTGGATGGCACGATTTGGCCAAAGAGTTCCACGTTGGCGTATCGCGGGTTGAGCGATTCGAGCTTATACATCGTGTCGATGGTCATCGGGATTGGCCGGCCGATTTGTCGGTTCTTGCGCCACGTGTCACCGACCTTCACCGAACCTCCCGCGTCACGTGAGTCAATGTTGTAGGGCAACATGCCGATGCTGTCATCGACAAAGTTCGCGATCCCTTCATCCTCTTGTGACGCGACCAACTTGTTGAGTAACTCTCGTTGCTGATCAGGGGGCGCGAATCGCGCACAGCGTTTCAAGAAGGCATCGAATTCGATCACTTTCACGATGCGGTTGTCGGCCCCCAACAAGAATGAGAAGCCATTATCGACCAGACCTTGATAAGCCTGAGCCACCTCAGGAATCGTTTTCTCCGGAACGGCAGAGTCGTAACGCACCTTCTCGCCAGCGATGTCGTGTTCGTAGCGGACTTGCTGATAATTCACCCCCAGCCGTTTGATGCCGTCGGTGATGTCTTCCACTCGAATAACGAGGGTCATGGTCAACAGCGACGTGCTTTCGATCGGCGGGCCTCCCTGGGAGGAGATCTGTTTCAACCGCTGTTCGATCGTCTTGATCAACGGAATTTGTTCGCCAACTTTCAACCGGAGTTCCAGATTTTCGGTCTTCAAGTCTTTCGAGGAAGCGAGCGAAACGCGGTCGGTCGAGTCGCTCGAACCGTCCAGTTCGGAGACTGCTTCGTCCGCACCGAAATCGCTGACTTCGGTCTCCTTCTGGCCGCAGCCGGAGAGTCCGCAAAATAATCCGCAGCCGAATAACACGGCCCACAGCGTGTGAATCTTCATCATGATTTGGCCCTCAACTCATCCCTGACGAGAAGGCGTTCGCGTCACCGCAGCGATTGACGTCACGTCAAAAAACACTGAGGCAATATCCGATCCCTCGAAGGGGGCGGAACATAGCAGCCCCCGCCGAGAGGACAAAGATGTCTTCCGGACAGCCAGAAAAAAGGGCTCTCCCGATCCTTTCCAGGCGAACGGCATCGCGACGCACATGGGGCTCGCTGAGAACCTCGATGATCGAATAACTCAAGGGGCGTCGGTATTGTTTTCTTCATGACCAACGTCACTCAAATTCTTTCACGCATCGAGCAAGGCGACTTGGCGGCT
This sequence comes from Planctomyces sp., assembly GCA_031387195.1. Taxonomy (GTDB): domain Bacteria; phylum Planctomycetota; class Planctomycetia; order Planctomycetales; family Planctomycetaceae; genus SXKJ01. The sequence goes on from JANNDA010001402.1 coordinate 6,547, forward strand.
GCTCAGCAACTGTTGCCGCTGGTCTATGACGAGTTGCGAAAGTTGGCTGGTCAGCGGATCGGGCAGGAGAATCCGGGGCAGACACTTCAGGCGACGGCGCTGGTGCATGAGGCGTACTTGCGACTGGTCGATGTGGACCGGGTGCAGCATTGGGAGAGCCGGGGGCACTTCTTTGCCGCTGCGGCCGAGTCGATGCGGCGGATTCTGGTGGAGAATGCTCGCCGCAAGAGGCGTCTCAAGCGCGGCGGTGCGTTGCAGCAGGTGGAGCTGGAGGAGGTTCCCATCGTCGTGCCAGAGGTTCATGAAGACCTGATTGCTCTGGATGAGGCTCTTGATCGGCTCAAGGCGATTGACGCGGAAGCGGTGCAGCTCGTTCATCTGCGGTATTTCGTGGGGATGTCCATTCCCGACGCGGCCAAGCTGATGGGGATTGCTCCGCGCACGGCCGATCGAATCTGGGCCTTCGCGCGGGCGTGGTTGCATCAGGAGATTGCCGGGGCAGAAGGTGATCCGTGTTGAAACGAATTCGTGAGCCGCCAGGCGTTAGCCGCGGGTTGTTTTCATCGACCCGCGGCTAGCGCCGTGCGGCTCACTCGACGCAGAAATCAACGCGAATGGCGATTCGGCAGGAAAATAGAAATTTAAGTGGCGCGATCGTGAGCCAAACGGCGCATTGAGAGCAGGACCATTTTGACCTTCTTCACCTGATTGGGGCCGTCGTCATGAGAGAACGGGAACTGTTTCTGGCTGCCTTGGATATTGAGGATCCCGCAGCCCGTCAGGCTCACTTGCAGGCCGAATGCGCCGACGATGCGGCACTTCTGGCTCGTGTCGAGTCGCTGCTCGGATCGCACGAGGGGCAGAGTCAATTCCTCAAGACTCCGGTGGTCGAGCAGATCGCAGACGTTTCGGACTCAGTGGCCTCCGCCACGATCGTCTATGAAAACGGTTCCACGCACGACGACGATCCTGATGCGACAACATTCTATCCCCACGGAACCGCACCCATGACTAAACATCAAGATGACGCGGAACTCGAGAGTGTGTTGGGCTATTTGGAACCTTCGACCAAGCCGGACTCGCTGGGGCGGCTGGGACATTACGAGGTTCTGGAGGTAGTTGGTCGCGGGGCATTTGGGACGGTGCTGCGGGCGTTTGACGAGAAGCTGCATCGCGTGGTGGCGATCAAGGTCATGGCTCCGGAGATGGCGGCGACATCGCCGGCTCGGAAGCGATTTCTGCGGGAGGCTCAGGCTTCGGCGGCCATTCGGCATGAGCATGTCGTCAGCGTTTATGCCGTCGAAGAGAAGCCGCTGCCGTATCTCGTGATGGAGTTCATTCCCGGCATGACGTTGCAGCAACGGCTCGATGAACGAGGGCCGCTCGACGTGCCGACCGTGTTGCGGATCGGAAGGCAGATCGCGGAAGGACTGGCGGCTGCTCATGCTCAAGACCTGATCCATCGCGACATCAAGCCCGCGAACATCCTGCTGGAGACGGACGCTCGCGAAATGGTGAAGGTCACCGACTTCGGCCTGGCCCGCGCGGCCGACGACGCCAGCCTGACGCAGAGCGGCACGATTGCTGGCACGCCGATGTACATGGCTCCCGAGCAGGCACAGGGACACAAGCTGGACCAGCGCGCCGACCTGTTTAGTTTCGGCAGCGTGATGTACCAGATGGTGAGTGGCCGCCCGCCATTCCGCGCCTCCTCCACATTGGCCGTCCTGAAGCGACTGACCGAAGACACGCCCCGCCCGATCCGCGAGATCATTCCCGAGACGCCGCAGTGGCTCTGCGACATCATCACGAAACTGCATGCCAAGAACCGGGACGAGCGTTACCAAACGGCGCGGGAGATCGCCGACGTGCTCGCCGACTGCGAGACCCAGCTCAAGTCGCACGCCGGACTGAAGGATTTTTCGCTCATCCCGCAAGCGAAGACGCAGCCTGCGAGGTGGTGGAAGTGGGGGGCTGTGGCGGTGGTCGTGTGCCCGTTGCTGGCGCTCGGTCTGTACGCCCTCAACCGTCCGGCGGTAAAGCCCGAGGTGGCGGAGAACGGAACCATCAAGCCACCAACGACCGATCCGATCATGCCCGAGAGCGATCCATCGTCGGTACTGCCAGCAAAACAGAAGACGCCACCGCCTGCGATTGCTCCGTTCGACGCCGCTCAGGCTCGTGTACATCAAGAGGCGTGGGCGAAGCACCTCGGCGTGCCGGTCGAGTACACGAACAGCATCGGCATGAAGTTCCGCCTCATCCCGCCTGGTGAATTTGAAATGGGATCGAAAGACCCCAAGGAGGGATTTCGGGAACACGAGGGGCATCCTGTACATCGCGTGAAAATCACCAAGGCCTTCCTCATCGGCACACATGAAGTCACGGTCGGCGAGTTTCGAGCATTCGTAACGGAGAAGCAGTACGTCTCCGAACCGGAGCGCACTCAGCGAGGTGGGTATCGCTTCGCGCCGGACGGTCCGCGTCAATATTTCGACCCCAAGACAAACTGGAAAGCGCCGTCCTGGGAAGCCAATGACGACCTCCCTGTAACAGCGGTGAGCTGGAACGACGCGGTCGCGTTCTGTCAGTGGTTAGGGGAAAGGGAGAAGAAAACGTATCGCCTGCCGACCGAGGCGGAATGGGAATATGTCTGCCGCGCCGGTACCGAGAGTCCGTTTCATCTTGGAGATAGCATTTCATCGGATGTCGCGAACATGCGGGGGAACATGCCATACGGTAAGGGCGTGGAAGGACTCTGGCGAAAGCAACCCACAAAGGTCGGTTCGTTTACCTCCAACGCCTTCGGCAATTTCGATATGCACGGAAACGTCTGGGAATGGTGTTCCGACTGGTATCAAGCCGATTATTACCGACAGTCACCGGCGGAAGATCCGCAAGGAGCAACAGTTCCCGTCGATCAAGGATGGGGACCGTTATACGTCGTCCGAGGCGGCGGTTATTACAGTGAGGGAACCCAATGCCGCTCGGCATACCGGAACATGATTCCGCGGCCAAACGGTCATACGGACGTTGGCTTCCGCGTGGTGCTCAGTGGTGATTTGCCGGTCAAGACACCTCCCCCACCTGCGATTGCTCCGTTCAAAGCCGCGCAGGCTCGGGCGCATCAGGAAGCTTGGGCTAAGCACCTCGGCGTTCCGGTCGAGTACACGAACAGCATCGGCATGAAGTTCATGCTCATCCCTCCGGGCGAGTTCTCGATGGGGAGCACGCCGGCCGAGATCGCAGCGGCCCTCAAGGTCGTCTACCCAACGGCCACGCACTGGCACGAGTGCATCAGGTCTGAAGCTCCTCAACACAAGGTGATCCTGACGCAACCGATCTACTTCGGCATTCACGAAGTCACACAGGCCGAGTATGAGAAAGTCATGGGCACGAATCCTTCTCACTTCGCACCGAATGGGACGGGGCAAGAGGCCGTGGCCGGGATGGACACCTCCAATCACCCGATTGAAAAAGTGAGTTGGAATGATGCAGCGGAATTCTGCGCCAAGTTGAGTCAACTGGAGAAGTTCAAGCCATCCTCTCTCCGAGCTGGTGCGGCGATCACGCCGCTTGACGGCACCGGCTACCGACTCCCCAGCGAAGCGGAATGGGAATTTGCGTGTCGCGCAGGGACGACGACGAAGTACTGGATTGGCGACAAGGACGAAGACCTGGAGCGGGCCGGCTGGTTCGGGGCGAACTCCGGGGATCGGACACACGCGGCGGGCGAGTTGAAAGCGAATCCGTTCGGCTTGTTCGACATTCATGGGAACGTCTGGGAATGGGTGCAGGACGGGTGGAGCCCATCCTCCTACGGCGGGTTCCAACAGAACCCCGCGATCAATCCAAGCAGTCCGAGTTCCTCCGATACCGAACGAGTGGTCCGAGGTGGGCGTTGGTATCACTCCGCGTCCTACTGTCGGTCGTCAACTCGCCTCTCGGTCGCTCCGACAGATCGTTTCGAGGATCTCGGTTTTCGAGCGTCGCTCTCCGTTGACGCCGTGAAAGAGGCGATCGTGTCGAGCAACACCGTCGCCTCCGCGACAGCAACTGCGCTAGCGAAACGGCGATTCGCCAGCGACGAATGGATCGATGTCATCCCGCTCATTGATCCCCAAGCCGACAAGTGGGATGTTCCTCAACGGACGGGCAAAAATGCCTGGCGTATCGAGCGTGGCGAATTGGTGGTTGGCGGAGACACGCTCGCCTCCAAGCTGGTGCTGCCACTCGATTCGGACTGGCCAGCCTTTGAATGCGAACTCGAATTCACGCGCCGCGTTGGAGACAGCGGTTTCAACGTGAACCTTCCGACGAAAGTTGG
>JANNDA010000017.1:0-4845 GCA_031387195.1 Planctomyces sp.
TTTTCGAGGATTGCTCAGCGTTCACTCACGTTACGGCCTGCGGACTCGCGGGGCCGCCAGGCGGCCCTTTCCATCGAAGGCTTCAACGGTTTCGTTGCCTCCACCGTTGCTCCAATTGCTACCGGCTGGAACAACAAGTTGCCGGGCGGGATTATCCCCCGCTCAAGATCAACACCTTTCACGGCGCACGGAGCGATGACAGCTACGTAAAAGCCGTGTGACACTCACGCGGCAAATCGCTATCTTCCGCCCGCTTTTGATCGCGGTCGCAGGGATGTCTGCTGGTCGTGTCTGTCGCCTCTATCGAAATGATTTCGCGCTATGAGTTGGGAAGGTTGGTTCACTCTCGGTGTTGTCGCAGTGATGGTTTACGGGCTCGCCAAAAATTGGGCGGCCGACATGATCACGACCGGCTGTCTGACCGTCATCCTGCTGGCCGGGATGTTTGCGGGGAAACACGACGAGCCGAATCCGCTGTTCGAGAAACGGCCGGTGCTGAAGAAACAGCACCAGGATATTCAAGACAAACTGCCAGATGTCGCCAAGGTGCCGGAGCTGCAACCGACGGTGACGATTCGCAATCTGCCGAGCGTTGTTCAAGGCGTCGGCGGATTCAGCAGCGAAGCGATGTTGACGGTGGCCGTGTTGTTCGTGGTCGTGGCCGGTCTGACTCAGACGGGCGCGATGTTGATGGCCACACGTGGGATTATCGGTCAGCCAAAGTCGGATTTGGCGGCGCAGTTTCGGCTGCTGTTTCCAGTCATGGGCCTGAGCACGTTTCTCAACAACACACCGTGCGTGGCGATGTTCATGCCGGTCGTCGATGACATGTGCAAGAAGTACAAGCTCAGCCCGTCGAAGTTGTATTTGCCATTGAGCTATGCCTCGGTGTTCGGCGGCTGCTGCTCGAAGATCGGCACGAGCACGAACATCGTGGTCGCCACGTTGATCACCGAGGCGATCAAGTCCGGACGCTTGGCAGCAAACTTTCCAGAAATGGGGATGTTCGACATCACCTGGGTCGGCGTTCCAGCGGCGTTGATCGGCATCGCGTTTATCATGGCGACGTCGAAGTGGTTGCTTCCCGATCGGAAGCCGGCGATCAGCCTGTCAGATGACCCGCGGCAGTACACGGTTGAAATGATCGTGCAGCCGGGCGGACCGGTCGTCGGGCAAACGATCGAAGAGGCGGGATTGCGACACCTGCCCGGCTTGTTTTTGGCGGAGATCGAACGAGGCGAGAGCATTTTGCCAGCCGTTAGTCCGAACGAGCGTCTGCAAGCGGACGACCGGTTGATCTTCGTCGGCATTGTGGAGTCGGTGGTCGATCTGCAAAAGACGCGCGGGTTGCTGCCGGCGACGAATCAAGTCTTCAAACTGAACGACCCGCGCACGCAACGTTGCTTGATTGAGGCAGTCGTTTCGGATCGCTGCCCGATCGCCGGCAAGACGATTCGCGACGGCCAATTCCGCACGCGGTACGACGCGGCGGTGTTGGCGGTGGCTCGCAGCGGCGAACGAATCAATGCCAAGATCGGTGACATCGTATTGCAATCGGGCGACACGCTGTTGCTGGAGGCGCATCGGTCGTTCGAGGCCAAGATGCGAAACCGCAGCGACTTTTTCTTGGTCAGCAGCGTGCAGAACTCGACTCCGCCACGTCATGAAAAGGCGATGTTGGCTTTCGGCATTCTGGTCATCATGGTGCTGCTCAACGGCTTTGAACTGCTCGATCTGGTCCCTGCCGCGTTGTTGGCGGCGGGAGCCATGATTCTGACGAAATGCTGCACCGCACGTGAGGCTCGCGAAAGCCTGGAGATCGAAGTGCTGATCACGATCGGCGCGTCGTTCGGGATCGGCAAAGCACTGGAAATGAGCGGTGCCGCGAAGTACTTGGCGGACGGTTTGATCAACGCCACGCAGGCGATGGGGGGCGGCCCTTGGGCCGTGCTGGGGGCGGTGTACTTCGCAACGATGATCCTGACTGAACTGATCACGAACAACGCCGCCGCCGTGCTGGTTTTCCCGATCGCTGTCTCCGCGGCGCAAATGCTGAACGTCAACCCGATGCCGTTCATCATGTCGATCATGGTGGCGTCGTCCGCCGGTTACGCGACGCCGACCGGCTATCAATGCAACCTGATGGTCATGGGGCCGGGCGGTTATCGCTTCAGTGATTATCTGCGGATCGGCATCCCGCTGGACTTGCTGTATATGGCCGTGACCGTTGCGTTGGCTCCGCTGATCTGGCCGTTTTAGTAACCCGACGCGTGAGCGAGGGCGAGCGCTCCGAAAGACCTGGATTCCACGCTCTTTGAAGCGTTCGCCCTCGCTCACACTTCGGGTTAGTTCTTGCGTCCGCGTTTGGAGTTCAAGCAGTGACATCTCTTTTCCTATCTGCCGCTCATCGGGCGTCCGTTGTCTGCTTCGCGGTTCTTCTGCTTTCAACCGGCGTTGCCTCCGCTCAATTCGGACCAGCGAAGGTGTCGGTCACCGACGTCATCGAGCGGAGCGACATCGCTTCGGGGCGAGTCTTTGTCGGCACGGTGGAAGCGCGGCGGCACAGCATGGTGGGGAGCGCCGTATCGGGGCGTGTCGTCGAGTTCTTGGTCAACGACGGCGATCGTGTCGAGAAGGGGCAGCCGCTGGCGAAGCTGTTGACTCGGAACTTACAGATTCAAATTGCGGCGGCGACGGCTGATTGGGAACTGCGAAAGCAAGAACTGCTCGAATTGAAGAACGGTTCGCGCAAGGAAGAAATCCGGCAGGCGGAAGCTCGGATGAACGCGGCGGAGGCGACCGCGAGATACGCGAAAACAAAACTCGCTCGGACCAAAGGGCTGGTCGAACAGAAGGCGACGACACGCGATCAAATCGAAGAGGACACGTCGATGTCCGAGGTCACTGCCGATACCGCTCGCGCGGCGAAGGCGGGATACGATCTTGTCGTGGCGGGGACTCGGCCGGAGAAGATCGCTCAAGCAGATGCTCGCGCGCTGGCGGCGGAGGAAGAGGTCAATCGGCTCAAGGACATCTTGGAAAAGCACACGATTACCGCGCCCTTCGCCGGTTACGTCGTCGCCGAGCACACTGAAGTCGGGCAATGGATTGAATCGGGAAAGCTGGTCGCGGAGATCGTCGAGGTTGATCCGATCGAAGTCCGCGTGCATGTGCAGGAGTCGTACATCCCGCGACTGACGTTGGGCGTCTCGGCCCGCGTCGATGTGGATGCTCTGCCGAATCAAACTTTTATCGGGGCCGTCATCGCGATCGTGCCGAAGGGGGACGAGAAGTCACGGACCTTCCCAGTACGCGTCGCGTTAAAGAATCCGCTGCAAACTGACGGCACGCCGCTGCTCAAGCCGGGGATGTTCGCGAAGGTTGAGTTGCCGGTCGATCAAAAGAAAAACGTGCGACTGGTGCCGAAAGACTCACTGGTCCTCGGCGGCCCGCAGCCGGTGGTCTATATCGTCGTTCCTGGCGAGAAGCCGACCGTGCAACCGGTTCCCGTGCAACTGGGAATCGCCGTCGGTTCGTGGATCGAAGTCAAAGGCGATCTGAAAGGAGGACAGCAAGTCGTCGTCGAAGGGAACGAGCGACTGCGTCCCGGTGCGGAGATTGTGGCTGTTGCCGCAGAGATCAAGCCACCGAGCGCCGACAAGGTGCGAGAGAAGCCGCAATGAGCAGCCTCCCTGGAGTGCGGTGGCTCGACACCGCCCTCCCATCAATTGGAATAGCGATCTTCAAAGTTAAAAAAACGCCAACTGGAAAATAGTCTGGCTGACGAAATCTATCTGGCGTTTCCGCGTCGCCATTCCAATTGATGGGAGTGCGGCGGCGAGCCGCCGCACTCTAGGTTCTCCCCCTCCGAAATCTTCCTCATGAATCTCATCGAATGGTTTGTCCGCAATCCCGTGAAGGTCTCCGTCGGTGTGATCTTGGTCACGCTGTTTGGTTCGATCTCGCTCAGTCGGATGCCGATGCAGCTCACGCCGGAAGTGGAGATTCCCACCATCTCGGTCTCCACGATGTGGCCGGGGGCCAGTCCGCAGGAAGTCGAAAGCGAAATCGTTCAGGAGCAGGAAGAGCAACTGCAAAGCGTCGAAGGCTTGCAGAAGATGACGTCCGAGAGCATGGACTCACGCGGGCAGATCACGTTGGAGTTCGCCATCGGCACGTCGATCAGCGAGGCTCTGCTCAATGTCAGCACACGGTTGCAGCAGGTCCGCGAATACCCGGAGAACGCAGACGAGCCGATTGTCGCGACCTCGAACGCCGCCGATCGTTTCATTGCGTGGTTCATCCTGACACCGAAAACGCCGTCGCCGGAAAAGCTCGATGAGGCGGCGGCCAAGTACCCGGATCTCAAGAGTGAGTTGGAACGAGTCAAGACGGCACACAATCCAGGGCTGGCGATCTATCGGATGCGGACGCTGGCCGACAAGCATCCGGAAGTGCGCGACCTGCTGCCGGAGAACATGGACGTCACCACGCTGCGGCGATTTAGCGAGGACTTCATCGAGACGCGATTGGAACGAGTCGAAGGAGTCTCGAACGCGAACGTAGTTGGCGGACGCGAAGAAGAGTTACAGGTCGTCGTCGATCCGCATTTGCTCGCGGCCAGACAACTCACGATCAACGACGTGCGCGATGCGCTGCGGCGAGAAAACAAAGACACCTCTGGCGGCGACTTTTGGGAAGGGAAGCGGCGGTATGTCATCCGGACGCTGGGCCAATTCAAGACGGAAGAGCAAGTCGCCAATGTGATCCTCGCCAGCCGCGACAACGCTCCCGTTTATGTGCGCGACGTGGCGGAGGTCCGCTTGGGATACAAGAAGCCGGACG
>JANNDA010000065.1:0-20898 GCA_031387195.1 Planctomyces sp.
GATGAGTTCGCCGTTCTCGACGCGCCAGTGTTTATGAATGTCCGCGACCGACGCTTTGTCTTTCTCCTCTCGTTCTTTCGGATCGAGTTCCAATCGCTTGAGCGGATTCTCCGTCGAGCCGCCGCGCCAGCCAGTCAAATCTTTTCCGTTGAACAAGAGGGAAAAACCTTCCGGCGGAACATTCAATGAGTCCCCAGCGGCGGCGTTCGGCGCTTGAACTTTGTTCAATCCATCGGCGTCGATGGTCTGCCCCAACAACGGAGGAACGCTGCAACATAGCCCGATTAATGCGAATGCGAATCGCGTGACTTTCATGAGTGCTGGTCCTCGAAGAGAGTGGTCCAATATCGGTGTGCCTGCCAATAAGTAACGGCCTCACCATGTGGGCGGCAAATGATAAACGGACGACTGCGACAAATCCCTTGTGCCATCGAATATCCGAACGGCAACAGGTGGATTATTCTCGCGGCATGTCACACATCGAGCTGCGCGGCGTTCGCGTCCATAACCTCAAAGAGATTGACCTGCGGTTGCCGTTGGGCAAACTGATCGCGATTACCGGTGTCAGCGGCGCGGGGAAGAGCAGTCTGGCGTTTGATACGCTCGTGGCAGAGGGGCGGCGGCGGTATATCGAAACCTTTGCGCCGTCGGCTCGGCAATTTCTGGAGCGGATTGAGCGACCGGATACCGAGGCGATTGAGCATCTTCCGGCGGCGGTCGCATTTCGCGCGGATGAAGCGTTTCCACCGCGAGCGACACTGGGGACGCTGACCGAAATTGACGATCTGTTGAGGATGTTGTTGGCTCGATTGGGGCAAACTTATTGTCCTCAGTGCGACGCACAGTTGCTGGCTCGAACGCCCGACGAGGTTTGCCGTGACTTGAAGTTCTTGTCGGATGGGACACGGTTTGTGGTCGCATTTCCGGCTGGAGTAACCTCACGTGAATCATGGCCGCAATTGGGATTCGTGCGGGCGATCGCCGTCTCGAAGTCGGCCGATACGGCGATAATATCGGCCACGACCGTGGAACTCGCGCAGGCTTCAGCCGACGGCGATTCCTCAAAATCGCGGTGGGTTGTTGTGGACCGATTGATTGCCGGAAAGACTGATGCCGCGCGGTTGCTGGAGAGCGTTGAGCAGGCGTTTCAGCACGGTCGCGAGCAATGCGTTGTGTTGTCAGAGCCGTCACCTGACTCGGTGCTGACAGGTCGAGCGATCGAGTGGGACGGACGACGTTGGCAATTAGAAAGGTTCTCACGCCGCCGGATGTGCTTCGATTGCGACATCGAGTTTCCTCCGCTGGAACCGGACTTATTCAATGCTGACAGTCCCATCGGCGCGTGTGCTCAATGCAGTGGGTCGGGAACGATTGATGTTCAACGACTGACGAAGGTCTGCCCGGAGTGTGACGGTTCGCGGCTGAATTCCTTTGCGCGTTGCGTGCGAGTGGCCGACAAGAGCATCGTGGCATTGCGACTGATGCCGATCAGCGTGCTGAAAAATTTCGTGCGTCAGTGGGACAATGAACTCGCCGCTGATGATCGAGTTTTGGTGGCGAACGTGTTAGCCGAATTGACGTCTCGGCTGCAAACACTGGCTGAGCTGGGTCTGGATTATCTGGCATTGGGACGATCTCCCCGGAGTTTGTCGCGTGGTGAGCGGCAACGTGCTCGACTGGCCGCGCTGTTGGCCAGTCGGCTGGACAACGCGTTGTATGTCTTGGACGAACCGAGCGCGGGTCTGCATTCCACGGAACAATGGCACGTCTTGCAGGCGATTCAGCGTTTGCAGCAAGCGGGCAATACGGTGATCGTAGTTGAGCACAATCACTCGTTCATCGAAGCGGCGGACGAAGTGATCGACCTCGGATCGGGAGCGGGGCGCGAAGGTGGGCGGATCGTGTTTCAGGGGTCGGTGGATGAGTTGCGGAGGTGCCGTGAGTCAGCGACGGCCGAGTTTCTTCGGCGGAATGACAAACATGATGGTGCGCTGGACTTACAAGAACAGACGCAGTCTGGTCCTCAATTACCGTTAAACGATGACACCGACACCCCACCGAGCTTGCCTCGGTGGTCCCAGGCTTCCGCACAACGAGACTCTTCACCTAACAGGTTTGACGCAGTAGTGCAGAAGCCCGGTGACCACCGAGACAAGCTCGGTGGGGTCGCTTGTCTGCCGTCCGGTTTGCTGAAACTCGACGGAGCGCGGCTGCACAATCTGCGCGGCCTGGATGTCGAGTTCCCGCTCGGAGTTTTGTGTGCGGTCACGGGAGTCAGCGGAGCTGGGAAAAGTTCGCTGGTGGAACAGACGCTGTTTCCGGCGCTGTGTCGGCAACTCGGAGTCCCGTGTTTGACAGATCCCGTCGGTGAATTCTCGACGTTGACGGGGGCGGACCAAATTGACTCGGTGGTATTCATCGACTCGGCACCGATCCGTCGCTCATCGCGAGCAAACGCTGCCACGATGTTGCAGGTTTACTCGGAGATGCGGCGGCTGTTTGCCGAAACGATCGAGGCGAAAGTTAAAAACTTTTCGGCTCGGCACTTTAGTTTCAATGCGACGGACGGCGGTCGTTGCCCGCGTTGCCGAGGTCTCGGAGCCATCGAAATTGACATGCAGTTTCTGGCGAATCTGTCGGTGACTTGCCCTGAGTGTCACGGCACACGGTTTCAGCGTGAGGTTCTCGACGCCAAGTTGCGTGGCCTGTCGATTGCTGAAGTGCTGAATCTATCGGCGACCGAAGCGTTCACGTTTTTCCGAGGGCAGCCGAAACTGCAGCGGCGACTGAAATCGTTGAAAGATGTCGGCCTGGGTTATCTGCCGCTCGGACAGCCTGCCAGCACGTTGTCGCGCGGTGAAAGTCAACGGCTCAAACTGGCGACGCTGCTGTCGAGCAGTTCGCGATCGCGCACCCTTTTTCTGATGGACGAGCCGACCGCCGGGCTACATCCGGCTGATGTCGCGGTCCTCGTGCAATGCTTTCAGCGACTGATCGAGGTTGGCCATTCGCTGATTGTCATCGAACACCGAGCCGAGCTTGTCCGAGCGGCCGATTGGGTCATCGAACTCGGTCCCGGTGCGGGTGACGCAGGCGGGCAAGTCGTGTTTGCAGGGGCGAACAGGGGTCAGGCACCGGCGCGTTTTGGAGCATCCGCCCTCGCTCACGCTTCGGGTTGATGCGGTGGCTCATCGGTCGCCGGTGCATTTTCGAGCGGTGGCAGAATCACGATCTCGCCGAAGTCGCTGGATTGTTCGGCTCGGAAGCTGTGGTGACGTAGCAGTTCGAGGATCGCCAGAAAGATGCCAATGATTCGGCTGCGTTGCGAGGCGTTGTCAAACAGTGACGTGAAGGCCACTTGGCCGTCGCTGCGAACCTTCGTGCCGATCTGTTCGATGTAGACTGACATCGGTGTGTCGTCGTACCGAATCTTGGACTCTTCATCGATGACTTTGCGTTCGAGGACTCGGCTGAGAGCGCTGACCAAATCCCACAACTCAACCCCTTTGATGCGATCGAAACTTTGATCGCGGACTTCGTCGGGACGCTCATTGCTGAGCCGTGGATAACGCTCCTGCCATTCGGCGGCCCGTTCTTCGAGCAGGCGGGCGGCCTCTTTGAATTTCTTGTATTCGAGCAATTGCTGAATCAGGCCACTGCGCGGGTCGTCGTTCGCTTCGACCGGGAGTTCTTCCTCTTCGGGGCTGGGCAAGACCAAGCGGCTTTTGATCTCGATCAGCGTGCTGGCCATCACCACAAAGTCGCCAGCCAGGTCGATATCCAAGAATTGCAGCGCTGACAGATACACCTGAAATTGCGAAGTGATGCGAGCAATCGGCAGATCGAACAAATCGAGTTCGTTCCGCCGGACTAAAAACAGCAGCAAATCCAGCGGGCCGGAGAAGCGATCGAGCTCGACGCGATACGTGGTTGTCATAGCCGGGAATGTATTTCGTTGGCGAAAAGTAAGACAGGGGACGGGGTGACATCGGGGAGGCGGCGGGAGATTGATCATTGGTTATTGGTCGTTGATCATTGGTCATTCGGGGGAGAGCGAAGAGTGCTGGGCAGGTTTGCCGGGTGGGCGACGTGATTGCTACAAGTCTGCGGTGTTTGATTGGTCGTTGGGAAAGGAGCAGCACATGACGGGCTACACGGTTCATACGGGTTCGAGTGATAAATTTGCGGCGGCCTGGGATCGCGTCTTTCAAGAGGACGCGGAGGTTCCAGCGAAACGTGGCGTGAAGAAGAAGACGGTCGTGCCAGCCGCGAAGGCCGGAGCGACAAAGGCACGCCGCCGGGTCAAGAGTCGGGCGAAGCGCGGTTGATCGGGCGTCGTGCGGCGAAGCCGCGAAAGTCACCCGAAGCGTTAGCGGGGGCGGGCGCTTCAAGAGACTCCGATATTCATCGCCTTGTGATGCGTCCGCCCTCGCTGACGCTTCGGGTGACATAGCCGACGGCACTCTCAGAGGAAGAGCGGATATCAATGCAGCGTTCATTGACCGAGTCTGATGCGGAGCTCCTTTGGGCTAGTTCCCGCGAGAGCTGGTTGCGGGTGGACTGGCCGAGCGGCCTTGTTCGCGCGGGAAATCCGCAGGTCGGCGAACTGTGCGGCACCTCGGTGGAAGAAATTCTGGGGCAGCCGTTTTGGAAATTGTTTGAGCTGGAATCAGTCGAACGATTGCACGAATGGATCGCTGAATGGCAGCGAAGTGCCGAACCGGGTGAGCGTGCGGGAGTTTGGTTACATCGGCTGGACGGTGCGTCTGTGCCGATCACCGTGCGCGTCATTCCAATCTCGTTGACCGTGAGTCATCGTCGGCAGTGTTTTGTGACGCTGGAAGATTTGCGGGGTCTGCAATCGCTCGTTTCGCGGCTGGATCAGGCAGAAGCTCGCCTCGATGAAACAGAGCGTGTTGCTCGGCTGGGCTGGTGGGAATGGGACATCTCGGCCGATGTCGTCGTCTGGTCGGAATCGCTGCATCAAGTGTTGGGGATTCCGGCAAGCGAATTCAGCGGAACGATGGCGGCGTTTTTACACGGCGTGCATCCGGATGATCTGGCTCTCGTGCAAGAACGGCTGAATGCCACGTTGACACGCGGTGTGCCGTTTGTCGTGAATTACCGAGTTGTTCGGAAGGATGAGTCGATCCGGTACATGCACATCCACGGACGAGCCAGCCGCGATGACGCTGGCCGCTCGCTGCGTTTATATGGAACGTGCCAAGATGTGACCGACCGCGAACTGGCGCTGATTGAACTGCGGACGAGCGAGCAGAAATATCGCGACTTGGTCGAGACCTCAAACGAAATCATTTGGGCTGTCGATAACCAGGGAATCCTTACGTACGTCAACCAGGCGATACGCGATGTTTACGGTTTTGAGCCTGATGAACGCATCGGCAAACCGTTCCTCGAATTTGTGGCTCCGGATCGCCTCGAAGAAAACTGGCAGGCGTTTCAATCCGTTCTGGAAGGTCAGCCGCTCTTCAATTTTGAAACGGTCCACCTGCGCAAAGATGGAGCGAGGATTGACCTGAGCTTCAATGCGATCGCTCAACGTGACGCAGACGGAAAAGTGATCGGGACGTCGGGAACTGGGCTCGACATCACGGAGCGCAAACGGAACGAACAACTGCTGAAAGAACGCGAAAGTTGGTTCCGTGCGATCTTTGAAAACGCACCGCAATGTCTGATGACCTTGTCCGTGGATGGAAACCTGATCGACTTGAATCCGACCGGAATCATGATCTTCGAGTCCGATCCAGCCCTGCCACTCATCGGGAGAAAACTCGTTGAACTGTTGGTGGCACAGTCGCGCCAGTCATTCGTCCGAGCGTTGAAAGCCGTGGGAGATGGCACTGCTCAGTCGTGGGAAGCCGAGATTCACGGAGCCAAAGGGACGTGGCGTTGGTTGGAAGGGCAACTGGTTCCGCTGCGAGACTCGAACGGTCGGGTGATTCGTTTGTTGGCCGCGGCGCAAGATGTCACCGCTCGTCGGAAAGCGGATGCGTTTCGCGAAGGCGAGCAACAAGTTCTGGAAGAAATTGCGTCCGGGAGAGAGCTGAGTCTCGTCCTGCGAACGTTGATCAAGATGCTCGAAATGCAATTGCCCGGAGCACTGTGCTCGGTGATGTTGCTGAACGAGGATCAGCCTACGTTGGTGGTCGCGGCCTCATCGCCCATGCCTGAAGGAGTCAGCCAGCGGATTGCTTCGGTCGCGGTCGTGGCCGGAGGTGCCTCCTTTGCCGATGCGGTTGCGACCGGACGACGTCGCATTGTCGAAGACACGACAGCAGATCCGTCGTGGCGAGTGCTGCGAACGCTCGCTGACCGATTACAACTCCGGTCCTGTTGGGCTCAACCGATTCGCGGATTCAGCAATGAGGTGTTGGGAGTCTTGACGATCTTCTTCGTGTGGCCGAAATCGCCCACCGCCGATGAGCTTCAATTGCTCGACACGGGGGCTTATTTGGCGGGAATTGCCATTGATCGGACGCGATCCGAACAAGCACTGCGAGATAGCGAAAAACGTTTTCGCACGCTGTTCGAGCATTCGCCCGATGCGATCTTTGTCGAGTCGCTGAATGGCATCGTTCTGGACGTGAACCCGGCCGCGTGTGCGTTGCATGACATGACGCGGATGGAGTTGATCGGCAAACATGTCATGGAACTCGTGCCCGCTCGATGCCACGAAGAGGTTCAGCGCGATTTCGCAAAGTTGGCGAGCGGCGAGTTGCGACAGTTGGAGGGAGTTAGCTTCAACCCAATTCGCGGCGAGATTCCGGTGAGCGTGCATGTCAACAAAACCGAATACGCATTTCAGGAAGCATTGCTGTTGCACGTTCGCGATATCTCCGAAAGAAAACGGGCGGAAGAGAAAGCTCGCGAAGCTCAGTCACAGCTTGCTCACGTTGGTCGATTGAGCTTAATGGGCGAGTTGATGGCGGGGATCTCGCACGAGATCAATCAGCCGCTGTTCGCGATCGCCAATTTCGCGAACGCCTGCGAGAAGACGTTGCTCGACGCCAAAACCGTCGGCAAGCTCGATCAATTGGAGCGGGTGCTCGATTGGACGCATCGCATTGCCGAGCAAGCGACTCGCGCCGGTGAGATCATCCGCCGCATGAGAGATTTCAGCCGCAAATCAACGCCGCATCGTTCGACCGTTGATGTCGATGACATGATCATGGAGGCGACGGAACTCGTCGTTTCGGAGACACGGGATCAACACATCGACCTCCGTTGCGAGATCCAGCCAGAGCATCTGCTGTTGCTCGGTGATCGGATTCAAATTCAGCAAACGCTCGTCAATCTGTTACGGAACGCTTATCGCGCGATGGCCGATAACTCGCTCGACGACCGGCACGTGTGCCTTCGCGCAGAACTGCAAGACAACCGCACTCTGCAAATCTCGGTGCGTGATAACGGACACGGCTTTGGCGGAATCGATCCCGAACAAATCTTCAATCCGTTCTTCACCACCCGGCCGGATGGTCTCGGACTCGGCCTGACGATCAGCCGCTCGATCGTGGAATCGCACGGGGGCAAGCTGTGGGCACAGCAGAATCCTGATCGTGGCGCGACATTCCTATTCACGTTGCCGTTGGGACACGACGGCAACGAAGGACATCTTCCGTAGAAAAACAGCCAGACGTGGCGAAAGATTCTGAAGCCGTTGTTGTTGCCGATGCGTCAGGATAGATGACAGCCCCCCTTCATGACTGATACAGTCCCGCAGCCAATTCAGGACTTCAATTTCGACAAACACTTTCAATGAGCAGCAATGATCCCAGAAGCGACCGTTTACGTTGTGGATGATGATCCGGCGGCGAGAGATTCTGTCAGTGCCTTGGTGACAGCCGCTGGACTGCGCGTGCAATCGTTCTCATCTGCTGAAGCATTCTTGCAAGAACATCGGCCAGATAAGCCCAGTTGCTTGGTCACCGACCTGCGGATGCTGGGCATGAGTGGTTTGGATTTGCTGGAGCAACTCCAAAAGAGTTCTACGCCGTTGCCTGCGATTCTCATTTCAGCCTACGCCGATGTTCCGGCGGCTGTTCGAGCGATGCAGGCGGGTGCTGTCACGCTGCTGGAAAAGCCTTGTCGCCACGATCAACTCATCACGGCGATCCACCAGGCTCTCGAAAGAGATGCCTCCGATCGCGCCGTTCGATTGCGCAAAACGGAACTCAAGAAACGATTGGCGACACTCTCTCCTGAAGAGTACGACGTGATGCAGCGAATGGTCGCTGGCAAGCTCAACAAGGTCGTCGCCAACGAGTTACTCATCAGCTTGCGAACGGTCGAGACTCGACGCCACAGGGTGCTGGAGAAAATGCAGGCCGACTCTCTCGCCGAATTGGTGCGGATGGTGGTCGAGGCCGATGCGTGAGGTATTGACTGTCGTCTTTCGCTCCGCGAAAGAACGCACTTTCGCAGAGAGACTGTGATTCTTTGCGTGGGATAGGCTTCCAGCCTGTCGTGTTTTAGACAGGCTGGAAGCCAATCCCACATAAAATCATAACCTCGGAGCGAAAGGCGACACATCGAGGCTAACGAAGAAAGGCCGACTGCGGCTGTACGCAGTCGGCCTCTTTGTTTCAACGTTCGACTCCGTACTCAAGTGAGCGGGAGCGATCTGAACTGTTTCATTCAGGAAGAAGATTCAGGGTCTTAGGACTCGGAGTATCCGAGGAAAATGGCAGTCGAATTGTCGGCCTCCGGGAGGTGAGAGTTGTCCGGGGGAAAGGCACGTCCCCCGGACCAGAACTCACGTTTTGCGGAGCCAGAGAGTCAAAGTGGAATGTTGCAGATTCGCGGTGAAGCGAGACTCAACACTCCGAGGGTTAATACAGATCAATGGCCAGGAGCGGCACAGGTCGGAGCACAGCCAACCGGGGCAGCACAGCTCGGAGCACAAGCAGCCGGAGCAGCGCAGGTCGGAGCGCAGCTGTTGCAGCTATTGCAGCAGCTTTTCTTGCAGCAGCTAAACTTCGGCAAGTGGCACTTCGGCAGGCACAGCTTCGGCATGTGGCACTTCGGCATTTTGAAGCAGCAACGGCTCTTCTTGCAGCAGCTATTGCAGCTATTTCCACAACCGTGTCCGCAACCGTTGCCACAGGCAGACGGAGCAGCACAGCTCGGCGCACAGGCCGGACCGCAAGCAGCAGGAGCGGCACAAGCAGGAGCACAGCCAACCGGGGCGGCACAGCTCGGAGCACAAGCGGCTGGAGCACATCCAGCAGGAGCAGCACAGCTCGGAGCACACGCCGCAGGAGCGGCGCACGTCGGAGCACAACCCTTCGCACAAGGAGCCGCACAGGACGGCGCTGGTGCGCAGCAGGTTGGCGCGGGTGCGCAACAGCTACGGTGATGGTCGAACAGGCCAGCGTTCGCCGTGCCAGCGACGCCGAGCAACAGGGCAACACAGGTAATCCACTTCATTCCGGCATCTCCTCAAGAACGTGTCTGACTAGTCGTGAGCTCCATGATCGCAACCGGGCGACTCACCCGTGGATGCGACGAGAGTTTATGTGGGCTCACTGGGACTCGGTGGTCACTGCTAGTCAAATCGGCAACCCTTTGCGGCGTCCCCTCGCCAACATGCCGTGTTGACTTGGGTTCGCAGAAACCGCCGGAGAAAATGTCACGTGTGGCGAATCTGCCGACCGAACCCCCCTGCTAACGAAACAACTATGCCGGACTTACTCTTGGGAACAATATTAACGCTGACCGTGGCAATCGGATGGTTAGGACTTTTGCGCCTGATGAGAACAGTCCGCCACACTTCGCTCGTCGCCGCTGCCTGGTGGAGTCTTTGGTTTCAAACGACTCTGACGGTCGCAGCGATCGCGACAATCGCCAAGCACTTGGTTGGCCCCGGAATTCTCGATCAGCTTTGGTATTTGACGGCGGTGAGTTCGTTGTGTCCGCTGGTCGCTGTGCTGGGAGCGCGTCGCGGACGCATTGTTGACTGGAGCCTCTTCGTGCTCGTGCCGCTGATCGTTGTCTTGGAATGGCCAGCGATAGCCGAGTGGCGGCGTTGCTGGAACGGGCAGCGTTTGGAGCTCGAAGCACCGTCGCTGATCGCATTCGCTCTGGTGCTCATCATGGGGGCCGGCAACTTTGTCGGCACGCGATTGACTCGTCCGGCCATCGTGTGGATGGTGACTTGGAGCTTGATCGTTTGGACGTTCAGCGGCTCGTTCGGCCAAAACCGTGTTCCACGTGAGCCCGTCTATTCTTATCTCGTGATCTCACTGCTCGTGTTTTGGGCGGCGGTCGCGAAGGCCGTGGCTCGAAAGTCAAACGCCACCGGCTGGGACAAGGTCTGGCAGGACTATCGCAACCTCTTTGGAACAGTGTGGTCATTCCGTTTGATGACTCGCATCAATGAAGTGGCTCAGCGAGATCAATGGCCCTGGACACTGACGGCTGACGGCTTTCGACTCGTCTCGCTGGGCATGGAATACCCCGGCGATCCGGCGACTGACCCGCGCGTTGACCAGACGATGCGCTGGCTACTCAAGCAATTCGTCGATCCGGAATGGATCGATGCACGAGTTGGGGCAACGAGGCAATCCAACATTCTTTAATCGGTCAGTCGGTCCTAAAACGAATGCAATTGATCCAACAACTCCGCCGCCACTCGTCCCGGATTCGGCGATGAGCAAACCGCGCTACTCACGGCGACTTGCATCGCACCCGCAGACTTCACGGCCGCAAGGTTTTCCAGCGAGATGCCGCCGATCGCAAACCAGGGAAGTCTGATTTCGGCGGCGACTTGCCGCACAAACTCAAGACCAGCAAGTTGGTCGAAGGATTTTGTGCTGGTCGAAAAAACTGGGCCAACTCCGATGTAGTCCGCTCCGTCAAGGACCGCTTGGCGAGCCTGTTCGATCGTGTGCGTGGAAACGCCGACCAAGCGATTTGCACCGACAATGCGGCGAGCTTCGTGAACAGTCAGCTCATCTTGGCCGACATGCACGCCGTCGGCAGCGCACAGCACCGCGAGGTCCGCTCGGTCATTCATGATGAAGAGCGCATCGGCTTCGCGAGTCCATTCGCGAACGTGGTGCGCCAATTCGAGGCAGCGACGATCGGTCAATTCTTTTTCGCGAAGCTGCACAATCCCGACACCCGCTTCCAACGCTTGCCGCACCGCAGGCCCGATGCCGTGATGGCACAACGCTTCGGTCGCCAGCAAATACAGATCGCAACCCTCGAGCCGATCGCGAGACGACAACGTTGTGAGCAGCGCTTTCTCGATCGTGTAGATCCGATACCGCAGTTGTTCGAGACGCGAGGGCAACGTCGGGTCGGTGAGCAGTGGAACGACGAACTTGGAAAACTCTTCCAAGGTGCGCAGTGCTTCGGCAATTCGACGGCAGTTGGCCTGCACGATGTCGGTGGGACGCTGACGAACCTGTTCCCGCGCGGTCTTGATGTGCGTGCCAACATCCCCCAGCGTGTCACGAGCAGAGATCGTCCCCAGCCGATCGAGATCACTCAGCCGTTCGGTCAATTCGTGCCGCAGTTCTTTCAGCAATCTTGCTAGGTGTGAATCGTCGAGCGAGAAGCGGACGAAGTCCTCGACGACGCGCAACCCTTCACGACAGCGGTTCGCGGCTGCGTCGAGCGTGCGGAGAGTGTCGGTGTGATCGGCCTCCGTCGGCTCGCTCCAACGAATGTTGAATTCCGGAGCGATCGGATCAGTCACAACACCGGAAACTTCGGCCACTTTCTGGGCCAGTCCCTGTGGACCAAGTCCAAACTTGCTGAAGAAATCTCCGATCGCCACATCCACAACGGCCAGCGAAGCGAGGAGATGTTCGCTGCCCACTTCTAGTTCCAGTCCCAACCGCGACAGCATCGCCCGCGCTTCGAGCAACACGGATGAAACCGCCGGGCTCAACGGCATCGGCACTGGCGGCGGTTCAAACGAGATCTCAAACGAAAACTCGTCGGACGGATTTCCGATCCGCGCTCCCGGAAACGGAAACACCGCGTCGAGCAGAGCCGCCTGAATGCCCGACCGTTGCAGCAACTCCGAAGCTCGTGACTCATCCAACACGAGCGACCACAACAACTGCGACGTTTCCACGTCCGCCTGCCCAGCCGACCACGCGAGTCTCCCCGCGCCATCCAGCGCTCGCATCGCGCCCGGTGTCAGTCCTCGATCCCACATCATAATCCCTTCCTCGGCATCTCTGCGTTTAGCGAGAGGCCTCGATTGATTTCAAAACGTCGCACAGGTGGCTCGCCTGTCATTGCATCGAGAATCACACAGGCGAGCCGCCTGTTCGACGTTCGGAACGAATTGTGGATGCGACAAGCCATCGCGGGAAGGGTCTCATCAAAGTGCTCCGTGAGCAGTCAACGACACAGCCTTGCGCCGGTTCGTTGACGGCGATATGCTCATTCGCGTCATCGTCTTCAGAGTCATGTTTTCTCGGTCTCATTGAAACCGCGTTGTTCGGAGAGTCGTCATGGCTGATCGAATTTTGGTGGTGTGTCCCGGTTGCTCCGCGAAGTTGGCCGTTGCTGACGCGAGCAAGCTGGGCAAAAAGATTCGCTGCTCGAAGTGCTCCGAAGTCTTCGTGGCCAAGGCGGCTTCCGCGAGTGGCTCGAAAACCGCCAAGTCCGCTCCACCCGCGAAGGCGAAGAAGAAGTCGGACGACGATGAGTTCAACTTCGAGGACGTGGACATGGAAGACAAATCGGAATTCGATGACGAAGAATCCGCAGACGAGGCTCCGGTCGCAAAGTCGAAAGCGAAGACGACTGGCAAAGCACCGGTGAAAAAAGCGAAGGGCAAGGGGAAAGGAAAATCCGGCGGCAACAATCTGCCATTGATCATTGGCGGCTCAGCCGCGGTCGTACTGCTGATTAGCGTCGGTTTGTATTTCCTGCTCTCTGGCAATGAACCCCCGGCCGCCGCGCCGGTGGCACCGGTCGCACAACAACCCGCTGCTCCGGCCGGCGTGCCCGCTCCGCAGAATTTTCCAGCGGATCGCATTCTCGCGTTGAAGTGGCTGCCGCAAGACACCGAGCTGATCGTGCATTTGAAATTGGGTGATGTCTGGGACGCTCCGCTGCTGAAAGGAGTCTTTGGATCACCACAAGTGCAGCCGTTCGTCCAACAGATGCAACAATTCGTGGGGCTCGCGCCGACGGACATTGAAAGCATCACCATCGGGATTCGCGACCTGCAAGAGATTCAAGGCTCCGCCATGATGATGGCGATGGGAGGTCCGCCCCCAGCGAATCAAATGGGATTGGTTGTGGTCCGCACGAAGAAGGCCGTTGATATCTCCGCTGCCAGCAGCCAGATCGCGCAAGCGGCGGCGATGTTGGGAGTGAAACTGGCCGATCACAGCGGCAAGCCCTATCTCGACGCTCCTGCGGCGAAGCCGGGCGAGAAAGCGATGGGCGCGTGGTTCGCCGACGCAAACACATTCATCAGTGGCCCGACCGACGAACTCTTCGCGGCGATGGATCGCGGAGAAACAATTGCGCCGCGCAACGAACTGCGAGCGGTCGATCCGACACCGCATTTGTTGTTCGTCGTCGCTCCCAAAAATCTCCAGTCGATGACGCAGTCGGCTCCAATTTCTCCGGGTGCGTCGCCAGCCGCTGCCGAGATCCAAAAGTCGCTGCAAGAATCGCTAGCGGCGGTCAGCTTGGGTGTGAGCGTTCGTGGCGGCGCAGATTTGCAAACGTCGTTGGTCTGCAAGGACTCCGCCGGTTCCAGCAAGCTCAAGACAAGCTTTGAAGCGTTGATCGCCGAAACGAAGACCACATTCGCCGGAAAGAAATCCACGACTCCGCCTCTGCTGTTTGAGTTGGGCGAAATGCTGCTCAACAACGTGCAGATCACCGATCAAAACCAAGTCGTGAAGTTGGCCACCAGCGTTCCGGATTCAGCTCAACAGAAACTGGAACAACTTCCGACGATTCTGCTGGGTGCCATGATGTTCGGCGGCGGTCCGTTCGCAGGAGGCCCACCCGGCTTGAGCATCGGCGGTGATCCGGGGAGTTTCAGTGATGGCTTCAAAAAGCCCGGCGAGACTGAAGCGGTGCCTGCAACGAACGCCGCAGAATTGCCGCCCGGATCGATACTCACCGCGAAGACCGCGTGGAAGCAGTTTCCGGAGTTTGGTCAAAACGGGCAGCAGTCGTTCAACATGGAATTGCTGGTGGATCTCAAGAGTGAACTCATCACGAAGGCCAGCGGCTTCGGGAGAGTCAGCGTCAAAACAATCACCGCCGTTGGTGGCGGTGCGGTGAAACTGGCCAAGCATCAATTCGACAACACGCCCGATCCTGCGACAAACTTCCTTCCGTTCGACGTTACGGACGGATTCAGTTTCGATCACCCGGAAGAGACCCTGCGAGTCACGATTCCCTTCGAGCCACCGAACCCGCCGACCGCTCAACTCGCGGCCGTCGATGGGGAGTTCAAAGTTCAAACCGCCGAGAAGAGCGAAGAGATCGTGATTGATGATGTGCGAGCTGTTGCCAACAAACCGCTGGACAATCCGGCGCTGAAAGCCGCCGAAACAACGCTAACACTGAAGGTCGAGGACACACCGTTTGGCAAACGCGAAGTCCTGACGATTTCCTTCGCCGCCGGAGTCGCGACCAGTCAGATCGGGATGTCCGATCCTGCGAAAGAAGGCTTCACCGTGAATGCCAATCGGGAGCCAATGGCGGCAAAGCCGACCTTCCGTCTGATGCCCTTCGATGACAGCGGCAAACTGCCGGAGAAATTCAAGCTGACATTCAAACTGCACAGCGGCCTCAAAGAGACCGCGGTTCCGTTCCGCTTTGAGAACGTCCCGTTGCCGAAGCCGGAAACGATGCCGAAAAAGTAACCCGAAGCGTGAGCGAGGGTGGGCGTTCCAAGAGACTCTGAATTCATTGCTTTGTGAAGCGTCCGCCCTCGCTCACGCTTCGGGTTACTTATGTGAGCACCGGGTCACGGAATGTGATGGCTAAGCCGGCTTGCCGAGCATGGCTTCTAACTCAACGCGGATGTCGCGGAGTTGAATGGGCTGTATCAGAACGCGAGTGGTCCCCGCTTCTTCGAGCGTCGTCTTCCACTCGGACTGACTCTGAGAAAGCACGATCAAAGCGGCTGTGCTTGCCGTGCGTTTCCAACGCAGGAAATCTTGGAAGCCCTCAGACAACCCTTCGGTCACGGAATCGGCCATCAGCAGGATGCCATCGACCTGATTGTTTCGCATCCGAGTCAAACCTCGCTGCAAATCAGAAAGCATCAACACCCGGTATTTGAGCTTCGCCAAATAATCGCGGAGCAAATCCTGATGTTTCAAACGCGTTTCGATACAGAGCACCGTCTTCGGGCCGCTGTTGTTTTCATCGCGCGGCTTGCTACCCAGTTCGAAGATCGCCTTGCGAGTCGCATGGACGACTTCCGTCGCCGACTGAAACCGCTCGTTCGGGTTCACGCGCATCATGTGATCGACCAGATCCCCCAGTACGACCGGAATCTTGGGACTGACGGATCGTAGCGGTCGGACGTTTGTGTAACGGCTGAGTTGTTTTCGTTCCTGCCGATCTTTCGTGGCTGGATACGGTGCCGTGCCGGCCAAGAGTTCGTAGACGACCGATCCGAGAAAAAACAGATCGCTGCGCGGATCGTTGTCGGGAGCCCCGGTTCCCTTTTCCAGGGTCGCGTATTCGAGGGCTCGCAAGTTCCCTTCATCGGCCCCGCTTTCTGTCGCGCTCACGCTGGCCAAACCAAAATCGACCAATTTGCCGACACGCTCGCTGCTCATCAACACGTTCGTCAGCTTGAAGTCCCGATGGGTCATCCCTTTCGACAGGGCGTATTCCAGTCCTTCAGCCATGTCGAGCGTGCATTGAGCACCTTCGATCGGAGAGCATTGCCCGCGAATTTTTAAGAACTCGCGGAGGTTGCCTCCCTCAACAAATTCCATGGTCAAATAGTGCTCGCCGTTGTCCTCACCCACGTCATAAATCGGGACGATGTTTTTGTGTTTCAGACGCTGGCAAATCTCCGCCTCGCGGTGAAACTGCTTGACGTAATTGGGATCGCCGGCCCAACGCTGCCGCAGCACTTTGAGGCCGATCATTTTGCCATCATCGAGCGAACATGCCCGAAAGACACGTGCAAAGCTGCCCGAAGCGTTCCGGTACAACAGCTTGTAACGGCCCAGAATCAAGCCATCGGTCTCACCCTTTTGCAGCTTGGCTAGCTGGTACGTGGTAAGTGCCCCTTGCCGTTCCAGAGAATCCAGCAACGGTCCCGGCTGGCGGGTGACTGACGCGACGTCATGCAATGCGGCTTGCAACTGAGCCGGAGTGACAAGCTCAAGCTCAACCAGCACTTGCCGCAGCTCATCCAGAGTCTGGAACGACATTCGTTGACCATTGGCAAGCCGAGTGCTGGGAGGCACGGAGCGCTCGGAAATAAAAGGTGGGCAAAAGGTAGACACGGCAGATTCTCCAACCGGACTGGGCCGTGCGAGGGGATACTAGGTTCACTACCAGGGAGACGCAAGCTGGGTCAAGCAGCCATTCGAGGGCTGTGCCGCTGACGTTTTCAAGCCGCACAAACGTAGTCACAAAACAGTATTCCGTGACCGCATCGCTCCCGATAAGGCATAGCGACGATGAATCATCCCGCTGAGGCCGTTTTCAAGGCTTGTCGCGCGAACTGATTGAGGATGTCGTCCGAGATGCATTGGCCTTTGGGGACTTCTTTGATTGCCTGCAAGACGGCAAGAACCTGGTCGTCGGAGACTTCGTGGCCAAGTTCGTGGAGGCGATGCGCGACTGCTCGCCGGCCGCTGTGGCGACCGATGACCAGCGTTAAACCGCTGGCTCCGACTCGTTCGGGGCGATATGGCAAGTAGGTGTCGGGATTCTTCAGCAAGCCGTCCTGATGAATTCCCGCTTCAGTGGCGAAGATGTTCTCGCCACCGACCGGCTTGTTTCTGGCAAGCGGCAGGCCGGTCAGTTCAGCGACGAGTTGACACAGGCCGTACAGTTTCGAGACATCAAGATTGAACTCGACTCCGTATTGCTCCGGATGGAGCGCGAGTGCGATCGCGACTTCTTCGAGCGACGCATTGCCGGCTCGTTCGCCGATGCCGTTGATCGTGCATTGCACGACGTTCGCCCCTTCGGCCACACAGGCCAGCGTATTCGCGACGGCGAGCCCCAAATCGTTGTGGAAGTGAACCGCCAACAGCGCTTTGTCGAGGTTCGGGACGTTGTCCTGAATCGCTCGAATGAAGTCACGAGCCTTCTCGGGCGTGAGGATTCCCACGGTGTCCGGAAAACCGATCGTTGTCGCACCGGCAGCGATCGCCTCGCGGTAGCATTGGCACAAATAATCGACCTCAGTGCGGCTCGCATCTTCCGGACTGAAGGCCACGATCTCAAACTTTTCGGAAGCGTAAGCGACGGACGAGGTAATCAACTCCAGCACCTCGGCCTGCGACTTCTGCAACTTATGCTGCCGGTGCAGCGGGCTCGTGCCACAGAACAAACTGACGCCGCGCTTGTGCGACGGATTGCCATTGAGGGCCTCGTCAGCCGCATCGACATCGCCACGCATGGTTCGGCACAGTGCCGTCAGCACCGGCTTTTTCACGACGCCGATCATGCGCCGAATCGCTTCGACATCTGCGGGCGATGACGCCGGAAAACCGGCGTCGATCGAATGCACTCCGGCCTCTTCCAGAGCCAGTGCGATACGCACTTTGTCATCCGGATCGAGCGTTGCGCCGGGCATTTGCTCGCCGTCACGTAGCGTTGTGTCGGAGAACAGGACTGTGCCCGAATTCTTGTGGTGCCGGATGATCGCCTGTTTGACGACGCCGGTCACTCGCTTGCGAGCTTTTTTGAAGAAACCAAACAACGCCATGAATTCGCTCCTGATACCTCAAGCGAGAATCTCGGTCACAACATTTCCACCGACATCGGTCAACCGGAAGTCACGGCCGTTGTAGCGGTATGTCAGCTTGACGTGATTGAGTCCCAGTAGATGCAAGATCGTGGCGTGGAGGTCGTTGACGTGGACTTTATTGACGGCCGCTTTGAAACCGACCTCGTCGGTCTCACCGTGGCTGATTCCACCTTTCGCGCCGCCACCGGCAAACCAATAGGTGAAGGCGTGCGGATTGTGATCGCGACCAGTGCCACCTTTTTGCACGATCGGTAAGCGACCGAATTCGCCGCCCCAGATCACCAACGTATCGTTGAGCAAACCTCGCTGAGCTAAATCCTCCAACAACGCGGCGACCGGCTGATCGGTTTCTTGCGCAAAGCCAGCGTGGTTCTCTTTGATGTTGGCGTGACCGTCCCAACTCCGTTCGTTCTCCATGCCACCGGAGTAAATCTGCACGAAACGAACGCCGCGTTCGACCATCCGCCGAGCGATGAGGCATTGCTTGGCAAAGTGCTCGCACTTTTTGTTGTCGAGGCCGTACAGCTTTTGAATGTGATCCGGTTCCTTCTCGATGGCGAGCGCATCGGGCGCGGCGGATTGCATCCGGTAGGCGAGTTCAAAGCTCTCGATGCGTGCGGCGAGTTCCAACTCCTCCGGCTTCTTCTGCAACGACTGGCGGTTCAACTTTGCGAGTAAGTCCAACTGCGAGCGTTGTTGCACACTGGTCATGTCGGTGGGGCGATTGAGGTTGTCGATCGGATCGCCCTGCGGCTTGAGCCATGTTCCTTGGAAGACGCTCGGCAAAAAACCCGCGCCCCAGTTTTGCGAATAACCTTTCGGGAGTCCGCGTCCCAGCGGATCGCTCATCACGACGAACGCGGGCAAGT
This sequence comes from Planctomyces sp., assembly GCA_031387195.1. Lineage (GTDB taxonomy): Bacteria > Planctomycetota > Planctomycetia > Planctomycetales > Planctomycetaceae > SXKJ01. The sequence continues at coordinate 18,835 of JANNDA010000065.1, forward strand.
CTTGGCTCTCCGTTCCCAGGCCGTATGTAACCCAACTCCCGACACAGGGATTTCCCATGCGGGGCACGCCGGAGTTCATCGTGAAGAGGGCCGGGCTGTGATTGTTGGAGTCGGTGTGACACGAATGAATGAAGGCCATCTTATCGACGTGCTTGGACAGGTTCGGAAAGATCTCGCTGACCCACGTTCCGCTTTGCCCATGCTGAGCCCATTGGAACGGCGACTTCATCAACGGCCCGACCGCTCCCGTGAAGAAGCCCGTGTTCTTATCGAAACCTTCCAGCTCCACGCCGTCCTTCTTGGCAAGCTGCGGCCGGTAGTTCCACGTATCGACTTGGCTCGGCCCGCCATTCATGAAGAGCCAGATCACCGACTTGGCTCGCGCCGGAAAATGAGGCTGCTCCGGAGCCAGCGGATTCAATCGCCGATCATTTGCTCCCGCCGCGAAAGCGTCTGGCGCGAGCATTCCCTGTTGAGCCAACAGCGCTGCCAGTCCGAGCATTCCCGCTCCGCCTCCACAGCGAGCCAGCAGTGCACGTCGATCAAAACTTTGATGGGGGAGCGTCAGCATGAGTTGAGTTCTCCTGAAAGCTTTCACGCGTTGCAAATTCTTCGGACGATCATTCGTGAGACGTCCCCACTCGACTGCCTCATTCAATACCGCACGAGCGGGCAGTCTCACGGGGAAGACTTCTGGTTGTCAAATTCAAACCATCGCATCGAGACATCAGCCTCTCGAGGCGGAAAAGCATTTAGGGCTCTGACGCATCATTAAGTGTCGTCTTACGCTCCGCTAAAGAACGTCCTTTCGCGGAGCGAAAGACGACAATGCGACAGTTGTTGATGCGCTGGGCCTCAGAGCTTCCACGGCGCACGTTGCGGGCGAACAAGCAGCTTGTTCGCTTCGTCGTCATTGACGAAGAGTTCTTTCACCGGATCCCACTGCAACGCGCGGCCGAGGTCGTAGCCGATTTGACCCAACTCGCAGACGCTGGCGGAACGGTGGCCGATCTCGACGTCGCAGATCGGCTTTTTGCGTGAGCGGATCGCGTCGATCCAGTTGCGGTGGTGATTGTCCGACGCATCGACATGGAACTCATCGGGGCCGATCGTCGCTTCGAGGATGTTGGCCGGTGTGCTTTCGATCTTGTTGCGATCAACGTATAGCGTCCCTTTGGTTCCCTCGAACGTGCAGCCGCTGGGGCCGCCGTGGTACATCACCGTGCCGTTGGCGTAGGTGTATTTGAGGCCGGTCTTCGCCTTTTCTTCGGGCGGCTCGATCTTCACGGGGCCGGAGTTGTCCATGCCCAGCGCCCATTGAGCGATGTCGAAGTGATGCGCGCCCATGTCGGCGAGCGCGCCACCGGCGTACTCGCGGTAATTTCGCCACGCGGGGAAGTGGTTGTGCAAACCCTTCGGGCAGAGGGTCGCGTTGAAGCCACGCTCTGGAGACGGGCCGTTCCAGAAGTTCCAGTCGGTGCCGGCGGGACATTCCTCGGTCGGCAGATCGCACGTCACCGCCGGGCCGCCGACGCCGATTCGCACAACCTTGATCTCGCCGAGATGTCCGTTGCGAATCAGTTCGACCGCACGGCGGAATCGTCCGCCGAACTCGCTGCGTTGTTGACTGCCGGTTTGGAAGATGCGGTCTTTCGCGCGAGCGGCCTGCACCATCGCACGACCTTCGCTGATGGTCAGCGACAGCGGCTTCTCACAATAAACGTCCTTGCCCGCTTGGCACGCGGCGATTGCCGGGATCGCGTGCCAATGATCGGGAGTGCCGATCACCACCGCGTCGATGTCATCGCGAGCGAGTAACTCGCGGAAATCGACATAGGCCCCGCAGCCTTTGTACGAGGCCATATCCTTCTGCTTGGCATACCCCTCTTCGACGATCCGCTTCGAGTCCTCACACCGTTCGGTGACGACATCGCAGACGGCGACAACTTGCGTGTCGGCCGTCGTGACGAAGCGCCGCAAGTGCCCGCGCGATTGAATGCCGATGCCGATGAAGCCCAACCGAATCCGTTCGCTGGCCGCCGCGAAGCCTTTCGCGGGGGACGC
>JANNDA010000085.1:0-1685 GCA_031387195.1 Planctomyces sp.
GTCGGTCACTTGCACGACATAGCCGACGTCAGGCCGCGAAAAGTTGAAACCTCCTTCTTTCCAAGTCGAGATGTAGAAGCGACCGCTGCCATCGATGTCCATATCGGTCGGGCGAGGGAGTTCCACGAATGGTTGCTGATCTGCCTCAAAGCCCGCACCCTTCTGAGTCAGCGGGTGTCGATAGACGACGCTGCGGCCCCAGTCGCAGGTGTAGAGCGAATGACCGAACGGCTCGTTGTGCAGCCCCTCGTCCACGAACAGCGAACCGCACGGCGAGCCCCCGCCGTAATCGGCCAGCGGCTGCACGATCTCTTCCGGGAAGTTCGTGAACAGCGACGGGTAACCCATCTGGGCTCCGGGAATGACGTGACTGAGTCGCACGTTCCAACCGCCGCCGTCGTTCGTGTTGTCGCGCGTGAAGAGATCGAGGTACGGGCTGACCGCCACGTCGTAGATGTTGCGTTGCCCACGCGAGACGATTTCTAACTCGGTCCCATCCGGCCGCACGCGAGCGATCCCGCCGCCGCGCAGTTGAACTTCTTTCTTATCCGTGCCGACCGCTTTGATGAAGCCGTAATCGCCGACCGCGATGTAAATCCAGCCGTCGATCCCCATCTGGATGCCGTTCGTCGTGTGATCCGCTCCACGGAACTTGAGATCAAAGCCGATCCCTTCGACGAGCACTTGGCTGCGATCGGAAACCCCATCGCCGTTGTCGTCGTGAAACACCGACAGGTTCGGCGGAGCGAGGCAGTAGACCCGCGTGTGCCGCGCCGAGCCCGATCCGCCGACGTTCTCGACGAACAATCCGCGTGGGCTGTCGATCTTCGCAAACGTCGTGAACTGATCTGCTTTGCCGTCGTTGTCCGTGTCGATGCAACGCACAATCCGGCCGCGATCCGGCTTCGAATCGAGCGAGCCGTTCTCATCAATGCCGACAAAGATTTCGCCCGTCGGGGCGGCGGCGAGACACGTCGGATAGGTCACATTCGGCGGTGCGGCGAACAGCGTCGCCTTCCAACCGGCGGGGACTTTCACGCCGCTGAGCAGCGGATCGCTTGATCCCTTCAACAATCCGGTCGAAGGGGAAATCGTCTTCTCGATCATCTGTGTGCCGTGAGCTTCAAACTCAAAGAAGCTCCCCCACTTTCCGGCCTCAAGTCCGGTGATGCTGACTCGCAGATAGCGAATGCCTTTCGCATCGAACTTCAGCGTCTGCGTTTGTTCGGCGAGTTCTCCCTGCGTCTGATCGGACAGCATCTTCCAGGATTTCGCATCGGTCGAGCCTTCGACCTTGTAGCGGTAATGCGTGTTGTCGATTTCCCAAGTGATCTCGCAACCGGTCAGGTCTTGCGGCTGTTCCAAATCAACCTGCCACCACTGCCCCGGCTCACCGTTGGGCGAGCACCAGCGCGAATCGCTTTTGCCGTCCACCGCGTGGTCCGGCGGATGTCCGTCTTGCGATGCGGACGCCGTCGCCGGTTTCCCCTTCGCCAGATTCACCGGGACCAGAACTTTCTTGACGGTTCGCTTCAACGGTTTTGAATAGCGCGGGTCATCGAGCTTGTCGACTGACCAGAGCAAACCGCGCGTCACATAATCGAGAAAGACCGGGTCTTCAAACTCTTCGTTGTAGTGACCGATCGTCGTGCCGAAGACGCGGGTTTTCTTCTCGCCGTACTCGT
>JANNDA010000170.1:0-2655 GCA_031387195.1 Planctomyces sp.
CCATCATGCTCCGCATCGTGAGCATGGCTTGTTCAGCCGTGCCTCGGCAGCAGATCACGAAGTCATCGGCGTAGTTGACGATTCGAGCTTGCAGACGCTGTTCGTGTCCCAGTGTTTTCCAGCCCAGCACGAAACGCCGCATGTACAGATTCGCCAAGAGCGGCGACAGCGGCGCTCCTTGCGGAGTCCCCTGCCCTTCGTCCTGGTTGCGAGTCGTCCGCTGAACGTGTCCTCGTCGATCGGTTTCCTCGACCGGTGCATCCAGCCACAGCTTGATCAAGTGCAACAGGGCCTTGTCGCTCACGCGACGGGCCACGCACTGCATCAACTCCGCGTGCGGGATCGTGTCGAAGTAACCGCTGAGGTCCGCGTCCACCACTTCCGTGTAGCCTTGATTCAGCAGCTTGTGAACCGCCTGCACCGCATCCAGTGCGCTGCGTTCGGCTCGGTAGGCATACTGTTCGGGTTGCAGATCCACCTCGAAGATCGGCTCCAGCACGATCAGCACCGCGGTCTGGATGACTCGGTCCTTGATCGTCGGAATGCCTAGAGGCCGCTGCTTCCCATCCGGCTTCGGAATGTACACACGACGCACCGCCTGAGGCTGGTACGTCTTCGTCTGGAGTTCTTCCGCCAGTCCGTTCAACCACTCCGTCACGCCACACTTCTCGATGTCTTCAAACGTCTGGCCGTCGATGCCCGGTGCTCCGCCGTTGATCCGGCAGCGAGTCCACGCATCCCACAGCACATCCTTCCGAGACACCTTGTCGTACAGCGAGTAAAAGCGGAATGAACTTTGTCCCTTCGCTTTCGCCTGCAACGCCGTCCGCAGCTTCTGAGTCGATTCGAGCATGAGTAGACTCATCGTCAATCACTCTCCCCGCGCCGCTTCCGACGTTGATCCTTGAACTGAGGCCCCTTCGCTCCACCGGAGTTACCCGGCTTCGTCGCTACTACGAGCCTCTCCGTCACCTGCTGTGGCCGAGCCTGGCCCTGACTTCTAGGCACATCTTTGGTTGGTTTGGTTGAGCTCACGTTGGTCGCGAAGTTTGGCGATGCGTGCCCCATCGAACATGAGTTGGAGTTTTTTCCAGCCGCGCCAGAGGATGAGCCAGCCGGGCGGAGGACTACTTTTTCTACCGGAGTGGCCGCCCAGGCGGCCCAACGCCATGTAGAACTCGTGTTGGGTCCAGTCGGGACGCGAGTTGGTATGACGCCACAAAGAAAGCACCTCGATGTATTCGTCGTCGATCTGTTCGCGAGCCAGACGTGTCCGAGCGTGTGGGTTTCGACCGGTGTCGCGCAAGGCCAGCAGCGTCAGGGCGAGGATGCTCAGAATGCCGATCGCCGGTTGCAGACGATCGACGTGGTGGAAGTTCAAGCTCTCGATGCAGCAACCGGTCTTCATCGCCTTGTGCAGTTCTTCGATGGTCCAACGCCATTCGTACCACGTCTTGATCAGCAGCGCAGACTCGATGGTCGTCACGGGATGATTGGTGAGCAGCAGCCATTCCAGCGGTTCTTCACCCGCAGGCGTGCTCGCTTCCCAGACACGGACGATCCATAACGCCAGCGGATCGTCGCCGTGTTCGCCGGTTTTCGACGACGGAGCGTTGAGCAACACCGGTGCGGCGGAGACGCTCAGTTGAGCGATCCGTTTAGTGCGGATCCAACTCCGCTTTTGTCCTTTCCGTTTGGCCTTCTTGACGATGATCTTCTGCGCGACGGCCAGTTCGTAGTGTCCCAGCGCGAGCAACGTGCGCGCCTGGTCGTGCAGCCGCGTGCGAGCTCCGCCAGGTTCGTGACCGACATGGATGCGGCGATTGTGAGCCGATCGAATCACGAACGTGCGACCGCTCCGCGATTCGTGTTCGAGGAACTCAAACGTGTCCGCCCCGCGATCGCAGACATCGACCACCTCGCGACGCGCGGGAAGATCGGCCGTCCCCGTCAACCACAAGCGGCTCTCACGTGATTGCCGCCCACGCTTCTGGGCCTGCGTCTCGGCCTTGGGAACCTGCGCTCGCACATGCAGCACCTGGTTCGCCAGTCCCACCACCACGCCAAGCTGCGGATCAATCACCAACGCGTTCTGCGCGAGATACCCACGATGATGCCCATTGCCGATCTGTCCCAAGTCTTCCGCCAATGACGTGTGGTTCGTGTAGTCCAACTCGGTCGCATCATGAATGGTCAGCAGAAAGTGCTCGCAGCTTTGCAAGTATTGCAAGGTTTTTTGTCGATGTGGGCTGACCACCGCTGCGTGCGTGACGTCCTCCGCGTCGCACAAACGATAGAACGCTTCGAGGTCTTCCAGCCTCGGCAACTTCTGCGGCAGCGTTCCTCCCGGATGTCTTATCATCTGTTCCACCAACTTCGGCAGTCGCCGAGTTCGTCGTTCATCGCCCAAGTCCGCCGCACCAAAATTCCGCTCTGCAAAGCTCTTTCGAGGCTCTGTCATGACTGACCCGCTCCATCATCGAACGGTCCCGGCCCCTTCCCAAGGTCCGAACCCGCCCTCAACCGGCACTCCTCGTCATGCGGTACTCACGTGCCCGAATCTCGCCTCAACTGCAACACACAATCGCAGTTGCCGTCCAGCACAAGCTCGACTGCCAACCGATCACAGAACAAAACTTGTGCCATGAAGTCAGC
>JANNDA010000177.1:0-2069 GCA_031387195.1 Planctomyces sp.
CGGTCACCGGCGATGGCCGGAGTCGCCATGCACATGTCGTCTTCCGCCAGCGAGTTCACGTGCTGCACTTCAAATTGGCCACCCGCTTTGAGCACGAACGTCACGCCGTCTTCATTCAGACAGAAGACCTTGCCGTGATAGGCCCACGGGGACGACGTAAACGCTCGACCGTTTGGCAATCGCTGTTGGCCAAAGATTTCGCGGCCGTCGTTCGCTGCGAGACATCGCACCAGCCCCATGTCGTAGAGCACATACAGCCGGTCGTCGAAGATCAGCGTTGATGGGTTGTACGGACCGGCCTTCGGTTGGGACCAGGCGATGAACTCGTTCGAGGTCTCGCCGGCCTTGAGCGAGATGTCGCCGTCCGCTCCGGGTCGAATCGCGTAGATCGGTTTGGTCTGATCGAGCACATAGCCCGAGGTCACATACAGCAGCCCCTTGTGTTCGTAAGGAGTCGCGATCGTGATGCTCGACATCCCCTTCAGCGACCAGAGCAGTTTGCCATCGAGATCGTAGGACCGAACTTTGCCCGTTCCCGGCGTGACGATCTCGGTGCGTTGAGCGTTTTGCCAGACGAACGGTGTCGCCCAGTTGCTTTTCTCGTCGCGCGGCGTTCGCCAGACTTGCTCGCCAGTTTTGGCATCCAGCGCGAGCAGATAGGAATCTTGATCGTTGTCATTCACGAGATAGAGTCGATCGCGATGCAGCACCGGCGACGCGGCCGTCCCCCAGCCGAAGCGATTCGCCTGCGGCTTGACTGCGTGCCGCCAGACTTCCTGGCCATCGAGGTCGAAGCAAAACACGCCGACGTTGCCGAAGTAGCAATAAACTCGCTCACCATCCGTGACCGGCGTCTCCGAGGCGTAACTGCTCTTGAGATGAATCGGCGTTTCCGGCTTTCCCTCATGGACCTGCCGCTCCCAACGAACTTCGCCGGTCTTCAAGTCGAGACAGAAGACCTTCCACTGATGCACCGCATCAGGCGGCTTCGGTCGATCACCGCCGAAATACAGACCCTTCTTCGGCTCTTCGGCCTTGCTCGTATTGATGACCGTCGTCAGGAAGACGCGGTCGCCCCAGACAATCGGCGACGACCAGCCGCGCCCCGGAATGTCCGTCTTCCAAGCTACGTTCTCCGTCGCCGACCAGCGATCAGGAAGGTTGCCACCACTCGCCACGCCGTTCGAATCGGCCCCGCGAAACTGCGGCCAATTCGTCTGCGCCATCGTCTGTGAACAACTCGCAATGAGAATCAAACAGCACACAGTGGCGCGGGCAAATGTCATCGCTTTGTTTCCTCGTTGAGCCGAATCATCTTGATCGTGATGGGCTGGGGAAGCTCGATCGTTAGTTCGAGCGTATTGTCGTTCGCGAGATGATACCGGATCTTGATCGAGCCTTTGTCGCCGCTGCCGCTGGTGAATGCGACTTCGAGAACTGCGTCGCCGTCCTTTGGCAGTTGCCAATTGCCGGTGAATGACGTGCCGTTGCGGTCGGCTCCGGTGTGGAAGACTTCGCCAGACTCGGCGTTGATCGCCATGAGTGCGACCGACTCGTTGTTGGGTTCTTTGCTGGTCGACTCGATCACTCGGTCTTTGATCTTCCAGGAGTAGGTCGATTTCAGCGCCGCGCCGTTTGTGTCGGCATCGATCCAAGTCCCAATGATTCGGTCCCATTTGGATTGGCGGAGGATGTCGCCGAGCGTCTGAGGCTTCGGATCGGCAATCGCAGGATCTTTCTCCGCGACATGGAAGATGAAGTCGTTGCTGACGAGTCCATTCGGATTCTGAATCTGTAGGAAGTGCATCCCGATGGACGGCATCGCGGCTAGTTCGACCTTCACGGTCTCGCCCTCGCAGTTCACGGAGCCGGAGACGCGATGGCCGTCGATGATGATTTGGGCATTCTTCTGCATGTGGCGCCCGCTCATCGTCATGGTGGTGTTCTTCTTCGTTGGAGTGGCGATGTACAAGGGCCTGGTCCGCTTCCTGCCGCGGGGAGCGGCAGGAGGCGTCCAGTCACTGCTCCTGCTGTTCGGCGTGTGGCTGGTCATCCGCAACCTCGCCTAC
>JANNDA010000178.1:0-22116 GCA_031387195.1 Planctomyces sp.
ACCACTTCTGGCGTGAGCATGTAAATCGGCTGACCGAGCATGACCGCTTCCGCCTCGATGCCGCCGACACCCCAGCCGACGACGCCCAGGCCGTTGATCATCGTCGTGTGACTGTCGGTGCCAACCAGCGAGTCGGGATACGCGACGCCGTCTTTCGTGAGCACTCCCTTCGCGAGGTACTCCAAGTTGACTTGATGCACGATGCCGGTCGCAGGAGGCACGACGCGGAAATTGTTGAAGGCTTGCGCACCCCAGCGGAGGAATTGATAACGCTCTTGATTGCGTTGGAATTCCAAGTCGATGTTCTGTTGCAGCGAGGCTCCCGATCCGAACGAATCGACCTGTACTGAGTGGTCGATGACGAGATCGCACGGCACGAGCGGGTTGATCTTCTTGGGATCGCCCCCCATGCGGACCATCGCGGCTCGCAGCGCGGCGAGATCGACGACGGCGGGGACGCCGGTGAAGTCTTGCAGCACGACTCGGCCGGGCATGAAGGGGAGTTCGACTTCGGCTGGCTTCGGAGCGTTCCACTTCACAAGGTTCGTGACGTCCGCTTCCGTGACGATGAAGCCGTCCACATTTCGCAGCAGTGCTTCGAGCAACACGCGAATCGAAAACGGCAGCGTGTCGATCGGCCCGATCCCTGCCAGTTTCTGAAGCTGATAAATCTTCCAATCGCCGCTCTTGGTCTTGATGGAGGTTTCCGCACCAAACGGGTTTGAGGCTGCCATGTTCACGATCTTTTCTGCAAATGATTGTTGTCAGTAGGTCTGCTGTCAGTTGAGCGAGCGGGGGATTGTAGTCCCGGCCCATGTGCTCGCAAGAAACGCCGCTTTGGCGTTCTAGCACGACGCGCAAGCGAGTGTTTGTGCTTCAATATCGAAGCGCAAACAACGGTTGTTCGAGAAAAACCACTCGCTTGCGCGTCGTGCTTGAGCGGCAAGCTGGCGGCGCGTGGCTTGATTCGCGGTCGCAATTTGATCGAATGTCGCCGTTCCGTCTTAGTAACCCGAAGCGTTAGCGAGGGCGAGCGCTCAGTCGATTTGCGATCAGAGCGTTTGGGCGCGTTCGCCCTCGCTGACGCTTCGGGTTAGTGTGTGTCCCGTCTGCGGCGTTCTGGTTCGCAATTGGGTTTTCAACAGGAGCTCTCTCATGACTCGGTCTCGATTCCGATCTGCGGTGGTGTGGGTTTTGACGTTGTGTGCGGCGTGGAACGTGACGCCGGCGCAGGCTCAGTCTGCCAACAAACTGGCTCTCGCCCATCTTGCTCCGGAGGAGTGCGTGTTGTTCGTGACTTGGAACGGCTGGTCCGCTTCCGATCCCAAAAGTACGAATCGCACGGAAAAACTTTTTGCCGAAGAGTCGCTGCAAGATTTCCTCAAACAGCTTGATGTCGAGATCACGAAGGCCATCGACACCGCCGCCTCGCAGCAGGGCGAAAACGCCACGATTGCCGCAAAGGCCATCCCCCTGTTGCTGAAGATGGCGCTGACTCATCCGGGGGCGATTTACGTTTCCAGCTTCAAGGCGGCTGATAATTTGGAACTCGAAGGGGCACTCGTAGTCGATGCGGGGGCCGACAGTGAGCAGGCCATTGAGGCGATCAAGAAGCTCATTGCAATGGCACCGAAAGATGGACCACAGGTCGCTATTGAAGAGAAGATCGGCGATGTGACCTTCTCCCGGCCGAAAGAATACATGCCGAATGAGCCTGAGTTTCGTATCGGTTATCGTGGCTCGCAGTTGATCATCGCGTTGGGCAAAGAGACGCCCAAGGTGCTGCTCGCCAAGTTGGCCAAGCCGGGCAAACCCGCCGCGTGGGTGACGAAAGTTTCTACGGATCTTGCGGTCGATCGCCCATCGATGCTGTCGTACGTCAACGTCGAGTTGGTTCTCAAGACGCTGCAACCACTCATCACCGCCGATCCAATGGCCCCGAAGGTTTTGGAAGCACTGGGTGCGACAAAGCTCAAGCATTGGTCGAGCGTCAGCGGACTCGACAAAACCGGGATGCACTCGAATTCGGTTTTTGTAACCGAAGGTGCCCCGACCGGCTTGTTTGACCTCGTGCCGAACAAACCGCTCACGATCGACGCCTTCAAGAAGATTCCGGCGACAGCCGTGAATGCGACTGTCGCGCGATTTGATCTGGCGTATCTGTTCGACAAAGTCTTGGCGGGGGTCGAACAGGTTGATCCGAACGTTCGCCAAATGGTCGAAGGGCAGATCGCTCAGATCGAGCCACAACTTGGTTTCTCAATCAAGGACGATTTGTTGGCCGGCTTGGGCGACACGTGGTCGGTCTACGTCTCGGCTAGCGAGCCGGGGGCCATGTTCATCCCGGGCCTTGTCATCACGGCGAGCGTTCGCAAGCAAGAGAGTGTCGACAAAGTTTTGCAGGTCTTCGTCGCAGCAGCCCAAGCGGCTCTGGCCAACGCCGGCCCGCAAGCTCCGTTCTCGCTTCAGGAGTTCACGGCCAAGGGTGAGAAGGGCTATCGCATCCAACTCAACAACCTGCCGATTCCCGTCGCACCGACATGGGTGCTGACCAAGGACCAACTCGTCATCGGCCTCACGCCGCAGTTGGTGACGGCGCATCTGGGCGCCGCCGGGAAAGCCTCAATGGCCGAGAACGAACACATCAAAGCGGCCTTCAAATGGGCTCCGAAGCCGACCGTGGTTAGCTACTCCGACCCGAAGCCTTCCGTGCAGACGATCTACACGTTGGTGGGATCGTTCGGCCCGCTGTTGACCGGCCAATTGGCTCAGCAAGGAATCAACTTCAACCTCCCGCCGCTGCCGCCGTTCGCGGACATCGAGCAACATCTCGCTCCCTCCGTCTCGACGATCGCTCGTATGGAAAACGGTTGGCGAACCGAGAGTCACGGCGTGATCCCTAGCGTGACTCAAGTCGGTCCTGCAGGTGTTGCTGTCGCAACCGCTTTGATCCTGCCTGCCGTGCAACAAGCGCGCGAGGCCGCTCGACGATCGCAGGGAAAAAACAACCTCAAGCAGATTGCCCTGGCGATGCACAACTTTCATGACACCTATCAGAAACTTCCCGCCGCCGCGACAGGCGATAAGAAGGGGAAAAAACTGCTGAGTTGGCGAGTCCACATTCTGCCTTACATCGATCAAGCGCCGCTGTATCAGCAATTCCATCTCGACGAACCGTGGGACAGCGACCACAACAAAGAACTCATTAAGACCGTGCCGCCGGTCTACATTTCTCCGAACCATGAGGACTTGGCGAGAGAGGGGAAGACCGTGTACCTCGTCCCAACGGGGAAGAGCACCGCTTTTGAAGGCAAAGAGGGTTTGGGCTTTCGCGATTTCACTGACGGCACCAGCAACACAATCCTCGCAGTCGAAGCTCACCGAGATGCAGCGGTAATCTGGACCAAGCCGGATGATTTGGCGGTCGATTTCAAAAATCCGTTGAAGGGTTTGAAAGGGGCTCGCGCCGGCGGTTTTCATGCGTCGCTCTGCGATGGCTCCGTCCGTTTCATCAGCGACAACATCGATATCAAAACGCTCAATGCGCTGTTCACTCGCAATGGCGGCGAAGCGATCAACGACAATGCGATCAATGCTCCGGCTGTACCTCGCCCGGTGGCTCGGCCGGGAGATGCCAAGAACAACCTCAAGTTGTTCGGGCTCGCGTTTCACAACTACCACGACGTCAACAGTCGCTTCCCGCAGCGAGCCAGTACCGACAAGAAGGGCAAAGCCCTCTTGAGCTGGCGAGTCCAATTGCTGCCGTACCTGGATGCCGCCGACGTCTATCAGCAATTCCATCTCGACGAACCGTGGGACAGCGAACACAACAAGACGTTGATCGAAAAGATGCCGGCCATCTTTTCCGCCAAGGGTGATGAAGAACTCGCCAAACTGGGAAAGACGCGAATCCTCTCTCCCGCCAACGCCGAAGCGTGCCTCGGTGTGAAAGAGGGAACCCGCATCCAAGACATTCGCGACGGCAGCAGCAATACGATCTTGGCTGTCGAGGCTCGTGCTGATGCGGCGGTGATCTGGACGAAGCCAGACGATTTTGTCATCGACTTCAAAGAGCCGCTCAAAGCGTTGCAGGACTCGCGCAACGGCGGTTTCATGGCGTTATTCTCCGACGGCTCCGTCCGCACAATCGCTGACAAGATCAATGCCGAAATCTTCAAGGCGATCATCACACGAGATGGCGGTGAAACGGTCAACGATTTTTAGCGGACCCCACCGCCGTAGCCACAAGCTTCCAGCTTGTGAGCTTTTCCCACAGCGGTCGGCTGGCAAGCTGGAAGCTCGCCGCCACGTCATCAAACGAGGTTGCTCATGTCGATGCAGTGGTACTTCCAAGTGATGGGCTCAGACGTCGGCCCGCTATCTCCGGCGGAGTTAGCAGACAAAGTCAAACGGGGACAAATTCAAGCCGACACGCTGGTTCGCAAAGGGGCCGACGGAAAATGGATGCCAGCCGATCGCATCAAGGGCTTGCTGCCTCCGCCACCAGAAGCTGATCCGCCTCCGCCTGAGAAAATGCCAGTCGCGGCAACAACTTCGTCAGCGGTCGTGAAAAGTAAAACTGACGTTATCGCTCGCGATCCTCAGGTCGATGAGGATGACGAGACGTACCACTTCAACGGCGACAAAGCCGCCGCCGCATCTGACCATGCGCACGAACCAGCCGAGTTCGACTTCTTCCAGTTCGTCGGCTTCCGACATGCGATCACTCAGCCGTTGCACGACGTACTCGAAGCCTACGCGCAAAAGCATCATCTGACTTTCACGCAAATCACTCGCCGAGCACTCGCTCAATTCCTGGGTCGCCCGGAACTGGGCGAGGACAAGAAGCCGGAACTGCCTGCGGAAGTGGACTCTGCTCCGGCAGACGCTGAGGGCGTCGCATAACAAGAGCAGTTTCTGCCCACGGAACACACGAAAAGACACGGAAAGAACTGGATCGCACGGATGAAGAAAGTCAGTTTCAAGACACGATGTGCGTCACAGGTTCCAATCCCTTGTGACCAAGCTTTTCATCAGGTCAACGTGAGCCCCGGTTCTACGGCAAATACACCGGGGGGCTGACGCCACCCCGCTCGCCTAAAAGCGTCTCAGCGACCGCCGCGAGCGATTCGCGAACGGGAATCGAGATACTTGCCAAGCGCGCGATCGTAGGGATCGGTCGTCAGCAGTTTGAAATGATCGACGCCGAGTGCTCCGCAACCGGTTGTGAGTTCGGTGGTGAAACGGCGGTAGTTTTCGAGGTAGTGCTTCCGCAAGCGATGTGGGTCAACCAAGACTCGATGAGCCAACCGCTCCAGGTTGCGAAATTTTGTGGGACGTTTGAAGGGGAATTCCTCTTCTTCCGGAGCGACGACTTGCAGCAAGACGACCTCGTGCCGTGAATGCCTCAGTTCTTTGATCGCGGCCAGCAACGGTTCAACTTTGTCGAACAGATCGCTAATCACAAACACGAGGCTGCGGCGTTTGAGCGTCGGGACGATGCCGGCCAAGACGTTGGCCAAACTGGTTTCACCCCCCGGCTGCCTGGCTTCCAGCATGGCGGCGATTCGCTGAAAGCTGTGAGCGGCCGTCGCCGGTTCGGTGCGGTCTCGGACTTCCGTATCAAACGTCATCATGCCGACCGCGTCGCGTTGCGACAGCAGCAAATAACCGAGTGCTGCCGCAACCTGTCGCGCGTAGGCCCACTTGCTCAAGGTCTTCCCGGCGTAGGCCATGCTCGCCGAGGAATCGACCAGCAAATAGGCCCGCAGGTTCGTCTCGTCCTCGTACTCTTTGATGTAGTACTTGCCGGTCTTGCCGAACGCGCGCCAGTCGATGTGCCGAATCTCGTCACCGGGGTAATACTGCCGATGCTCGACGAACTCGATGCTCGCCCCTTTGAAAGGGCTCTTGTGTTGCCCGATCAAGTAGCCCTCGACCACCAACTTGGCCACGACGGCTAATTGACCAAACTTGGCCAACGCCGTCGGGTCCGAAAGCGGCAGATCGTCGGTGGTGTTTTTGCCAAAGGTGGTCTGCATGGGAATCGCTGGTCTGATTGAGATTTAGAAGCGGAAGAATTGATCGCTGGTTATCCAAGAGAGCTTGAGGCGAACGGGGCGGCGTCAGTCACCTGGTAGATTCGCCGCAGAACCGGGGGCTGGCGCCGCCCGTTCGCCGAGGTCATACTTCGTTGCGTACGTCAACCGTGGCCGCTTTTGTCTCCGGTTGCCACTTGTCGATGAATGCAAAGAAGACCGCTCCAAAGATGCAAGCGAAGGCCGCGAAATCGTTCCACTTCAACCGCTCGTGCAGAAACCAAATTGAGAACCCACAGAACACCACCAACGTGATCGCCTCTTGCATGATCTTCAGTTGCGCCACCGGCATCTCCCGATGTCCGATTCGATTCGCCGGCACCTGCAAGCAATACTCGAACAGCGCAATCAGCCAGCTCACCAAGATCGCCACCCAAAGCGGCCCGTGCTTGATCTGTGGCCACTTGAGATGCCCGTACCAGGCAAACGTCATGAAGATGTTCGACAGCGTCAACAACAGCGTCGTCCAAACCACAGCCATCCGAGAAATCCTTTGTGAAAACAATTTGAGGCCGCAGGTACGTAGCCGTCACGCTCCGCGTGACGAGCCGGATGCTTCCCAACGTCCAGTGAAGCGATCGGCTCATCACGCGGAGCGTGATGGCTACGTAAAAGCGTGTCGTCACATCAACTCCGCAATCGGCTGTCCGGTGGTGAGAATCGGGATCGGGCGGCCGGAGTTGGTGAGGTACGACGTATTGGGATCAATGCCGAAGCGGTCGTAGATCGTCGCGAGCAAACAATTGCTGTCCATGATCCGTTCGATCGGTTCTTCGCCTCGACGATTCGTCGCACCGATGACTTGGCCCATCTTCAAACCGCCGCCGGAGAGGAACACGCTCATCGCTCGCGGCCAGTGATCGCGACCCGGTCGGCCACTCTTGTCTTGATAAGCGATCTTCGGCGTGCGACCGAACTCGCCGCAGAACAGAAACAGCACACGGTCACTCAAGCCGCGAGCGTACAAGTCGTCGATCAACGCCGAAACCGATTGATCAAACGACGGCAGCTTCTCGCGGTAGGCGTTGAAGAGGTGCGAGTTGACCGAATGATCGTCCCAATTGCTGGTGACTCCCGTTTCCGGCCTCAGCCGATATTCCGCCTGGCATTGCACGAAGCGGACACCCGCTTCGACGAGTCGGCGGCAGGTCAACAAGCTTTTGCCAAAGTGCGTCTGCCCGTATCGCTGCCGCGTCCGTTCGTGTTCCAGCGACAGATCAAACGCCTCACGAGTTCTGCTGCTGGCAAGCATCTCGATCGCGCGACGCTGGAGACCGTCGATGATGGGCAACGTCCCGTGCTGGTCGAGCACTCGCGGCAGCGAGTCCAACGATTTCAATAACCCGCGTCGGCGACCAAGTGCCAGCACACCTTCGGACGAAATTGACAGGCTGTCGGCCAATTGGCCCGAACGATAAATCGGAATCGGATCGTACTCGTTGTCGCCGGTGGACGAGCGCGGGTTCGGGCCGGGCATGAACGGCGCATACGCCGGGCCAAGATACGCTGGCCCGCCGCCGTAGAACTTCGTGTTGGCCATGAATAATGGAATGTCGCGTGCCTGCCTCTCGAGTTGCTTCGCCACGATCGAACCGACTTCCGGGTACTCCGAATCATTCAGGTTCGCCGCTTTGGACGGATATCCGGTGAGGAAGCGATTGGTCCCGCCAGAGTGCTCGGCTCGTTCGTGGTGCAGGCTGCGGACGATTGCGAACTTGTCTGCCATGCGAGCTAGCGTCGGCAACATCTCCGTGATTTCAACGCCGGGGACATTGGTCCGGATCGGCAGGAACTCACCGCGATATTCCGCCGGTGCCTGCGGCTTCAAATCGAACAAGTCGAGATGACTCGGACCACCATTGGCCCAAAATAGGATGACCGAAAAGTCTTCGGAGACCGCTCGCTTGTGGCCGTCGTGTTCCGCCGCCGCCAACAACCGCGCGAGAGTCGGGTCCGCTCCGGTTGCCAAAGCACCGAGGCTCAATCCACCGACTTTCAACCAAGCGCGACGATCCAATGGGCCGAGGCAACGACTGGCATGGGGTTGTGACATCACTCAGACCCACTCTTGGACGACGAATTCAATGCGGCCATGCTAGGTAGTTCGCGGATCTGTTGCGAGCACTGTCAATGACTCGGAGAGCACCGGCGGCGAGGAAGGCTGGATGCAAGATGTGACCACTCAGAGGAAACGTTGTTCCGGTGACACGGTTTGGGCTAAAAGCCGCACACGATGTCGCTCGCCGGGATTATTCATGGAGAACGCGGCGTGCCGCGATGTAACCCGAAGCGTCAGCGAAGGCGAATCGTGAGGACGCCCTCGCTGACGCTTCGGGTTACATTCAGCTCATGAATAATCCCGGCTCGACAGATTCACGCGATTCCAGCAATGACACCCGGCGAAAGGACTCGCCCATGAGAGACTTGTTCGCCTTCTGGCCGTTGATGGCCAATGCCAATCAATACACGTCCGACAGAGTGCCGGCCAATATGACAAAACCCTGCGTTGGAGGGGACATCGGCCAGACAGTTTCCGAAGCCGTGCCCAGTCAACTGAGTTTGCAAAAACTGCTCGGCCTGTTCGTCATCTTGGGTCTGTTGGCACGCGCTGTGCGCTACTACTTGTGCTTTCCACTGTGGGATGACGAGAGCTTTTTGTGCGTCAACTTCATTGACCGCAGTTATGCCGAATTGCTGCGACCGCTCGACTATCACCAAGTGGCACCGGCGTTATTTTTGTGGATCGAGCGAGCGGCGGTGCAACTGCTCGGCTATTCCGAATACTCGCTGCGCCTGTTTGCGTTTGTCTGTTCGATCGCCAGCGTGTTCCTCTTCCGTCGCGTGGCCGAACGGCTGCTCTCCGGACCAGCGCTGCTCTTCGCGGTCGCAATCTTCGCGGTGTCGTATCCGGGCATTCGCTACTCGGCCGAAGCGAAGCCGTATGGCTCGGACATGTTCGTCTCGTTGGTCATGTTGAGCCTGACCGTCGATTGGCTGCAACAACGTGACGCGCGCTGGCTGTGCTGGCTGACGCTGCTGATGCCGTTCGCCGTCGGCGTGTCGTATCCGGCCGTCTTTGCGGGCGGAGGAATGAGCCTGTTGGTCGGCTGGACGCTGTGGCGACAGCGCGGCTCCAGAAACGAATGGCTTGCGTGGATCGGCTGGAACCTGACCTTGGTCGCGAGTTTTGCATTCTGGTTCTGGTTCGCGGGACGGAATCAGAACGGTGCCGAAGCGGAATTCATGGGCGACTTTTGGCGGCTGAACTTTCCCCCTATTCGCGAGCCGTGGAAGTTGCCGTTCTGGATGCTGTGGACTCACGCGAGTGATTTCTTGGCGTATCCGCTCGGCGGCCCGAATTGGGCCAGTTCGGTGACTCTGTTGATTTGCCTCGCCGGTTTGTGGCGCATGGTTCAACAGCGGCAATTCATCTTGCTCGGTTTGCTGGTGGGACCACAGAGCCTGCACTTCCTGGCCGCCGCGTTGCAACGTTATCCGTATGGCGGACACGTCAAGTTTTCGCAGTATCTCGCGCCGATGATTTGCTGCCTGATCGCGGTCGGAGTCGTGCAATGCTTGGACTGGTGGGCGAAACGCGGTCATTCGACACAGCACGCATTTGCTAGGAATTGTGCGATTCTCGTGGCGATCGGTTGTGGCGTGATCTGTCGCGATGCGGCGATCCCGTACAAAACTCGTTCTGACTTCCGAGCCCGTGCGTTCGCTCAAGCATTTTGGTTCGGAATTCAAAACGCCGAAGAAGTGCTGTGCTTGAAGAGCGATCTCGGCCTCGACTTCGTCCCCGAACAACATCACGAACTGAGTTGGTCCGCTCACTTCCGCTGCAACCGCGCGATCGAAATCAGCCGCGCCCATTTGCATTCGGCCGATCTGACGCGGGTGACGAAAGAGCGGCCGCTGCGTTGCGTGCTGTATCGCGACGCTCGGTTTGAGCTTGATCAAGAAGCGTTCAAGCGTTGGCTCGCCGACATGCAGCAACATTACGACATGATCGCTCACGAGAGCCTGCCGTTCCCTCGCTTCGCCAAAAACGACACACGCTTCGTCGCGATGGAATACGTCGATTCGTACAAATTCATCCCGCGCGACGGCAAACCTACTTCGTCATCGCTGCCACCATTAGCCGACCGGCGTCACGAGTTTCCGCGTTGAAAACATGTCGCGCAGTTTCTGGCAGGTCGATCAGGCCGGTCCTAGAATCCGCCCGCCATGAACCAACTTCCCCGCCATGATTCGTCGTCGCTGCCGTTGTTCGACACGCTTGCCGTTGTCGGAGTTGGCTTGTTGGGCGGTTCCGTCGCGCGAGCCGCGAAGCAGCACGGATTGGTACGACGAGTTGTCGGAGTTGGCCGCAATCATGCACGATTAGAAGGTGCCCGCGCCGCCGGAGTTATTGATGCGGCTGAGACGAGTCTGACGCAAGCCGCCTCGCAAGCCGACTTGCTGATCTTTGCCACGCCGGTCGATCACATCGCCGCCGGAGTTCGCGAAGCCGCTGCTGCCTGCCGCGCCGGAACCATCCTCACCGATGTCGGCAGCACGAAGGGGCATCTTTGTCGCGAACTCTCGACCGGACTGCCTGAGTCCGTGACCTTCATCGGTTCGCATCCGCTGGCAGGTTCCGAGAAACAAGGTTGGGAACATTCTCTGGCGGATCTCTTCGAGGGCCGCGTTTGTGTGGTGACTCCGGTCAACGCACCGGTTGGCTCGCGGCAACTCGACGCCGTCACGCGGCTCACCAAATTCTGGCAGCGAATCGGTATGACGGTCATCGAGCTTTCACCAGAAGCTCACGACCGCGCACTGGCTCAAACGAGCCATGTGCCACACGTCGTCGCCTCCGCTTTGGCTCGAACACTGGAAGAATTCAATCGCCCCTTCGCCGCCACGGGCTTCGCCGACACCACTCGCATCGCCGCCGGCGACCCCGACGTCTGGGTGCCGATCCTGCTCGACAACTCCGCCGCGATTCTGGCAAGCCTGAACGATTACTCGAAACAACTGCAAACTTTCCGCGATGCGCTCGCGGCCGGTGATGCGGACGCCTTGCGCCGATTGTGGGATCACGGCAAAGTCGTGCGAGACAGCATCCACGTCCGGCGAGTCGCTGATTGAACTTGAACGCGCCCAAAGCCGCTGATTTTTGACTTTAACTGAGGAACCCGACCACATGCTGAATCTCGATTCCCCCGCCTTGTTGCTGCACCCCGATGACAATGTCGCTTATGTCCGTCAGACGATCCCTGCCGGTTCGCCGGTGCGAGTCGGTCGCTACGAGTTCAAAGCCCAAGAGGTGGTCGAGCAGGGACACAAAATCGCGCTCACGACCATCACGGCCAAGCAGCCGATTCGGCGATACGGGCAGGTCATCGGCTACGCGACCGAGTCGATTCAGCCGGGCGAATGGGTCCATCGGCACAACATGGAGCCGGGCGAACTGACGTTGGAATACGCAATTTCCAGCGAAGTCCCCGCCGATCCAGAACCCATTCTCGGCCGCACCTTCCAAGGTTTTCGACGTGCTGACGGTCGAGCGGCCACGCGGAATTACATCGGCATCGTGAGCACGGTGAATTGCTCGGCCGCGACGTCGAAGATGATCGCGGAGCGGTTCAACAAAGACCTGCTGCGAGATTTTCCCAACATTGACGGTGTTGTCCCGTTGGTTCACAAAGGTGGCTGCGCGTTCGACTACGACGGAACCGAGCACCGCCTGCTGGCACGAACTCTCGCCGGATTCTGCCGTCACCCGAACATCGGCGCGTATCTCATCGTCGGCTTGGGTTGTGAGACGTCGCAAGGAGCGTATCTGCAAGATCGCTTCAACCTTGTCCAACTCCAGATTCCCGGCGAATCGGCAGCCGCGCGACCGCTGGTCATCAACATGCAGGAGCAAGGTGGCATCGCCAAGACCGTCGAATATGCGAGTGGCCTGTTGAAGGACATGCTTCCCGAAGCCAACAAGGTCCATCGAGAACCGATTCCCGTCAGCGAAATCATTCTTGGTACAAACTGCGGCGGCAGCGATGGCAACAGCGGCGTCACCTCGAATCCAGCACTCGGAATCGCCAGCGATCTGCTGGTCGCTCATGGCGGCACTTCGATCCTCGCCGAAACCCCGGAAATCTACGGTGCCGAGCATTTACTGACCCGCCGTGCTCGCTCGGTCGAAGTGGGCGAAAAGCTGTTGGAACGCGTCCGTTGGTGGGAGGACTATTGCCGCAAGTTCAACGTGACGATCGACAACAATCCGTCCGTCGGCAACAAAAAGGGGGGCCTCACGACCATTTATGAAAAGTCGCTGGGGGCCATCGCCAAAGCGGGGCACACTGCACTCAATGCAGTCTACGAGTACGCCGAGCAGGTGACCGCCAAAGGCTTCGTCTTCATGGACACTCCGGGCTTCGATCCGGTCTCCGTGACCGGACTCGTGGCCGGTGGCGCGAATGTCGTCGTCTTCACAACGGGCCGGGGAAGCTGCTTCGGCTGTAAACCGTCTCCCTGCATCAAGGTTGCGTCGAACACCCCGATGTACGAGCGGATGATCGATGACATGGATATCAACGCCGGCGGCATCCTGGAAGGTGCGTCAGTTGAGCAAATTGGGCACGAAATTTTTGAGAAAATCATCGCCGTAGCCAGCGGCGAAGAAACCAAGAGCGAGGCACAAGGCATTGGTGACGATGAGTTTGCGCCGTGGATCATTGGTCCGATCTTGTAGCACGGCCATGTAACCCGACGCGTTAGCGAGGGCGAACGCTCCACCATACCCCATACGGTCATGGATGAGGGGATTGCCGTACAGCGACCGTTAGGGAGGGTCACATTGGCCGCTCCCTAACGGTCGCGGTACGGATTTTCGCCTGCCCTCGCTGACGCGTCGGGTTCTTTTCATTGTGGCTCAGCCGGGCACCATTTTCGTCGGCAGAGTTTGCGACACCAGCACAATCCGGAAAAACGGTACTCTCGCAACAACCGCTACAGTTTGCCTAATCCGCAAGACGATAGAACCCGCAAGATGGATCGTTCCGCGCACGCATTGTGACGTGTGTTGGTGACGAATCTCTCCGAAGACGTCGCAGTCCAAGGAAGTATCTGATGCGGGTAAAGCACTGGTTGAAATCGGTTCTGGGAAGTTCACTTCTCGTGGTCAGCGGCCTCACGGCGCAGGCACAACCTCCGGGTATGCCAATGCCGATGGGGGGGCCTCCGGGAGGGAATTACATGATGCCCGTCGATGCTTACGGCGCGGCTCCGGCTCCCGGATATGGCTACGGCCCGCCATCGACTTATCAGTCGTGGCCAGAAATGTCGGCCTATGACCATTCCTACAGCCAGCAAAAGGTTGATGGAAACGGGACTTGGACTGACGACACCAACAACCGGCAGCGACGCTACCGGTTTGATGTCGATTACCTCACCGGTCGAGCGAGAATTTCGAACGCGTTTATCGGCGAAGAACGCGCGCTGTCCTATATCCAAGTGCTGCAGCAACAGTCGGGAAACCAGCAACAGCAGGGTGGTGGAAACCAGCAGCAGGGTCAGACCTTTTTGACTGCCTTCTCACATCCCACGAGTGCGAACGGCTCTCCAACCCTTGGGGCACGGCAACACTTTGAGTTGTACGGAGCCGTGCGTATGCAGGATCTGCATCGGCACATGAACATGGCGGGCACACGGGCCAGTTGGGGCTACGACAACCCTGACGAAAGCGGTCTGCGGTTGGGCTTCCTGTACAACGCCGACAATAATTTCAGGTATTCCAAGAGGGATCATCTACCGGGAGGAAAGGGCACCGAAGGCGCGTTGCTGAATCACTTGCTGCAACTCCCCGAAGATCCAGCCGACCCCAACACCGTGTTGCCGCGTGATCTCTCGCAGCTCGGCCAATACGTCTATCCCGCCGATGTGAATCGCGCTTTGCAGAACAATCTCTTCAACCTCAATGGACTCCCGTTGAATGATGGGACCGTCCAAATTCTTCCGGATGGGACACATTTTGGCGGCGTTACCGCCCCGTATGACCTCGATTTCCGAATCGATTTGAGGACTGAGGTCTACGGCGGCAACATCGACTGGGTGATGACGCCAGTATTGGACTGGAAGTATTTGAAGGTTCGTCCCGTCGCCGGATTGAAATATTTCAACTTGGGCGAACGATTTAGTTTCTACGGTCGCGACAGCGGCCTGGCTTACGGACCAAGCCAAGGAGCGGGCGGTGGTGGTGGCGGCAACAATACCATTAGCCCCGATCAAAAAGTTCATTCCATTCCTGACGGCGTGGACAACAACGGTGACGGCATCGTGGATAACGCGGGGGTGTTTGAAGGTGGTCAGCAGCAACAGGGTGGTGGAGGTGGTGGCAACCAGCAAGCCGGCGGTGCCACGTTCCTCCAATTTCATGATCAGTTCCGATACCCGATTACGTCGTACTTGAACAACAGCGCCGTGAGTAATCTCGCCGGTGGCATGTTGGGACTGAATTATGACCTTGGCGGTGATTCATTCCTGATCACAGGGTCCACGCAATTTGGACTCCTCGGCAACCACGAGCGAATCAAGATGAACGGAGACAACATTGCGATGCACACTCGTGACTCGACGCTCATCCCCGCTTCGCCAACCAACGCCACGCCCAATGCGTTCTCCAGTTCGCAGACTCACAGCCGCGTCTCGACGATGTTCCAGCAATCACTCAATGTTGAAGCGCCACTATTCCGCCACATCCCGGTGCTGAAACGAGTGGGACTCTTGGAAAAGGCCCAATTCCGGGCCGGTTACACGTTCATGTTCATCGGCGGAGTGGTCGATCCGGCAAACAGCATTCAGTGGAACGGCAACCCGGTTGAGGGCTTGTTCCCGTTCATCCGCGAGCGGCGGAACAACTTCACTTCAGACTTCTACAACTTCGGTGTGAGCTGGAAATACTGAGCGGTCCTCAAGCAAACGTGCGAGCGAGTGGCCACTCGGGGACTCGAACCCCGACGCCTTGCGGCACAAGATCCTAAATCTTGCGTGTCTGCCAATTCCACCAAGCGGCCAAGCGGGCGGGATATTACTCCCTGCGAAGTCTTCCTGCGATACTTGCCACGGGATTTCGGTCCCGTGGTTTTTGTATTGATGGACGTGTCTTGCGATCGGTTTATGATCGAGCGGGATACAACGGCTGTCCGCTCCAACCGAGCTTACGCTGGAGCATGGCGTAATAGTTTCGCCCCGGAAGTTCTAACAGCTTAAACGTGACCGGCGCACGCTTTACTCGAACAACATCCCCCGCTTGCAGCGGGCAGCGATGCTGGCCATCGACCACGAGCAACGCTTCTTTCGAGGTCTCGGTCAGGCTAAGTGAGTAGACACAATCGGCATCGTCTACAAGCGGTCGATTGGAAAGCGTGTGCGGACAGATCGGCGTAATGACAAACGCCATCAGGTTTTTTCGCAGCATTGGGCCGCCTGCGGAAAGACTGTGAGCCGTCGATCCGACAGGCGTGCTGATGATGAGACCGTCACAACTGTAGGTCGCAACCGGACGCTCATCGATCGTCAGCCGGACTTCAATCATCTGCAAGGGATTCGCCGCACCAACGATCGCTTCATTGAGCCCCAGAAAAGATTCGATCGAGCCGTCTCGGCGTTGTAACTCGCATTCAAACATCAGGTGATTGACGATGCGAAACTGGCGTTGCCGTAATGTCGGAAACATTTCCCGAAATTCTTCCGGGCTCAGGTCGGCCAGAAATCCCAAGCGGCCGAAGTTCACGCCCAGAATTGGCAACTGATTGCGTCCCAGTCGGTGGCAGGCTCTCAAAATGGTTCCGTCCCCCCCCAGGACCAAGACCAAATCCACATCAACACCGTCCAAGGCATCGTTGGGCGATTGGGGGGCTTCGACCAATTGAACATCCGGCTGAGCTCGCAAGAACGCGATCAACTCATCGGCCCCCTGCTTGAATTGAGCAATGTTCTCTCGTGTGAGCACCAGCAGGCGAAGCGGAGTTTCAGGCATGTCGGAGTTCTCCTTTGTTTTCCTGAGACGCGGGCAGAATACGTCGCGCGGCGTCGCAGTGAAACAGTGCTGCCATTGATCCGCAGCACGAGTCGCGGAGTGAATCGTCACGACCGTCGCGTCTCGCACATCGCATCGAATTCGCGTTGTCTATTCGTTCGGCCCAAGTTCTGACACTCGCTGGTAAGCGGTCCTGAATCGGCAATTTTTGCCGAGCCGATTGGCGATATTGGAGGGCAGCGACTCATTACGGGGGCTGGAGATGTTGTCTTCAACCCTGCCAATTATCCGGGCCGTCCGACCTCTAAGGCCGGTTTTTAGTGGAGGATTAACCTTGTCTGTCAACGTACAAACTCAAATGGCGCAGGAAAAAGATCTGTTACACAACCCGTATATCCGCTGGGGGCTCCTGATCGTGGGGATCGCCGTCGGATTTCTCGCACTGGACGTCATGATGCGACGGCCACTGATGCGCGAACTCGCTTCCATGAAGCGGGAGATGGCGTCCGTTGAAGGGAGGTTGCACGATCTCGTTGGAGTAAAGGATCAAGCAGGGGAAACCAACAATTTGCTGAGTGCTCTGATTGCTCAGAAACGTCAATTCGAGACGGCGAAATCCGCACTGAGCGATCTTCGCGAGTTTCGTCAGCAAGTCGAACTGGAAGCTCAGGGAACTGGCGATGCCGCTGCGGCATTGGATCAAATGGTCGCCTTGCAAAAGCGAGTTGCCGGACAGCGGTTGTCCGTTTCGCCGGTGTCTGAAGTTCTGTCTGAGATTGTCCGGCTGCACGAAGGACTGGTGGCTCAGCAGAGCGCTCAACAAGAGGCCGCCGCCAGTTTGAAGCGTGTTGCGGAACTGCATCAGCAGATGAAAACTCTGGCAAGCGATGCCGAGAGTGCGTCGGTCGAAGTGGCCAAACTCGGCGACCTTCGCACCAAGGTTTTGGAGAATTCGGCGGGGATTGAAGAGGCTCAACGTCATGCAGCGGACTTGATTGTGTTGAAGGAAACGGTTCGCAAAGTGGACGATGTTGCGTCGGCACAGGATTCCGCGAAACAGTTAATCTCCCTCAAGGATTCGTTGCGAGCGACGGACGACAGCACGGAACAATCGCAGGCTCACGCTACAAAGCTGTTGGCGTTGCGTGACGAACTGGCCTCGACGGTTCAGGACACACAGATCGCCGCTCGAAACTGGTCGACCGTGTTGAAGCTCGAAGCGGACATGCGAGCGGCTGGAAATGACATTGCCGCTGCGGTCGAAACGCTCGAAGTCCTCACGGACCTTGGGACGGAATTACGGCAGCAAACGGAGTCGATCGCGGGTCTGCGTAAGAGCTTGATGGACGTCGTGATGCTGGAAACCACGATCGGTCGAGCCATGCGAGTTCTGGAGCCGCTGGCTCAACTCAAGAATCTGACCCGGTTGAGCGATCGTGAAGTTCGAGCGGCAACCCGAGCTATTCTCGATCAGCGCGGACCCAAGGTTTCACAGCGGGAACAAACCGGTGTGGCTGACCAATCCGCCGGAAAACTTCCTCACGAAGACTCGCTCTTCCAACAAGCGGATCAGATTCCGGCGGTCGTCGATCGCCTGGTTCCGCCGCCACGAGACCTGTCTCAGGAGTTCAACCCAGCTCCTCCCGTGAAATCGGAGGAATAGAGGTTCAAGATCTCTGACTCCCCAAATCGCCGAGTCAACTGATCTGCGAACCCACTCTCTCACCTCGGACGCGACCACTGGTCGCGTCCGGGGTCTTTTCGTTGGAAGCCGGCGTTTTTTTCAATCCGGATCCTTGAGCAAAGACTGCGGGTGCCTGATTTTTGGCTCAAAACACCCGGCGGGACCGGATGTTGCGGCGAGTGATGCGGTTGCCAGACAGGCTTGAGGCACTGTCCGGGGGCCAATATACTCCGCCCCCTTCGGTTTTGAACGGAAGTGTTGGAGCAGAGGTCTCATGAAGTTTTCCTTGGTTGATCGCATCATCGCCCTCGAAGCGGGGAAGTCGATCACGACCGTCAAAAACGTCTCGTTGGCGGAAGAATACCTTCAAGACCACTTTCCTGGGTTTCCGGTTCTGCCGGGGGTCATGATGGTCGAGTCTCTGGTGCAAGCCAGTGCTTGGCTGCTGCGACACACGGAAGACTTTCGCTTCAGCACAATCTTGTTGAAGCAGGCGAAGGCCCTGAAATTCAACAATTTTGTGACGCCGGGAAAGTCGCTGACTGTCACATCAACAATTCACAAAATCAGCGATTCCGAATGCACGTTCAAAGGGGAAGGGAGCGTCGATGGCCAATCGGCCGTGAGCGCCCGAATCACCCTGCACCGCTTTAACTTACGCGATCAGAATCCGAGTTTGGCAAAATCCGACGAGCAGATGATCGTGCATCTTCGGCAGCAGTTTTCTCAGATATGGAATGGAGCGAGCTCGACCTAGTTCGAGTTGCAGCAGCGGTCGCAATCGACCGCAGGGCAGTCGCTCGACGTTGGGAGCTAGAGGTTCAATATGAGTTTGGCGGGAAAAACGGCAATAGTTACCGGCGGAAGCCGAGGCATCGGTAAAGCGATTGTGCAGGCGCTCGCGCGGGCCGGTGCGAAGGTGGCTTTCACATATCACTCGAACTCTGCTGCCGCCGAGTCCCTGCTGAATGAACTGAAGGGCGAAGGTCACGAGGTTGTCGCCTATCAAGCAGACGCTGCTGACAAAGCCGCTGCTGACAAGCTCGTCGAAGAGATCGTCGAAAAATGGGGCGGCGTGTACGTGTTGGTCAACAACGCGGGCATCATCAAGGACGGCCTGCTGGCCATGATGTCCTTTGAGCAATGGCAAGCAGTCATCAACGCAAATCTCAACAGCGTGTTTAATTACTCGCAGGCTGTTACAAGGCCAATGATGTCCGCTCGACAAGGGCGGATCATCAATATCTCCAGCGTCG
The DNA here is from genome assembly GCA_031387195.1 of Planctomyces sp. GTDB lineage: Bacteria > Planctomycetota > Planctomycetia > Planctomycetales > Planctomycetaceae > SXKJ01. The sequence continues at coordinate 19,066 of JANNDA010000178.1, forward strand.
CGGCAAACTTTGGGAACTCTGGGCAGGCCAACTATGCGGCCAGCAAGGGAGGAATCGAAGGTTTCACGCGATGTTTGGCGAACGAATTGGGCCGACGTGGGATCACTTGTAACGCGATTGCTCCGGGCTTTATTGCCACGGACATGACCGAAGCGATCCGCAATGCGGCTGAGGATACGATCAAGAAACAGATTCCGGCGCGTCGATTGGGCCAACCGGAAGACATCGCGAATGCAGTTTTGTTCTTTGCCAGCGAAGGTGCGTCGTATGTGACGGGCAATGTGCTCACGATCGACGGCGGGCTGACGTTGGGTGCAGGCATGTGACGAGAATCGAAGTAGCGTAAAACCCTCGCGAAAGATCATTCGAGGATGGCCGACAGGAATGTTGGTTGTTTGAAAATAGTCTGAAGCAGGAATCAATAGTGGGTTGGTTGCCGGTTGGCTCGCGGAGCCGGTGGCCGTGTTCCAAAACGCGAGAAGTACGATTCAGGGCTGAATTAGGCGAATGATTTCAATGGGATCATTCGCGTGAGATGCCCGGGAGAGGTTGGAATGACGCCAGAAGATATCTTCGCAAAAGTTCGGGACACGTTGGTTGACGCTCTGGGTGTTGACGACGATGAAGTCTCTTTGGAGTCTCGTTTGGAAGCCGATCTGGGAGCCGAATCAATCGACTTCCTGGATATCGTGTTCCGGTTGGAGAAGAACTTTGGCATCAAGATCCCCCGTGGTGAACTCTTCCCGGAAGATCTTGCTTCCTCGGATTCGGGCCTCGTCAAGGACGGGCTCGTGACGGCCGAAGGCTTGATTTCACTCAAGCAACGGATGCCGCACTTCGACTTGGAGAAGTTCTCTCAGGACCCGAAGATCGAGAACATGCGCGACATGTTTACGGTTCAAATGCTGGTGAACTTCGTGAAGAACAAACTCACGGCGTAACGTGAAAATGCGGTGTCGAAGACTCCGCATTTTCGTTCGCTGATTACTTCGACTTCTCAGACAGCGGCCTGATGCCGCGGCATTCCAAAGGCTTTGGTTATGCGCTGGTTTTGGATTGATCGCTTCACGGAATTTCAAAGCGGTCAGTCCGCGACAGCGATCAAGAACGTGACTTTGGCGGAAGAGCATTTGCATGACCACTTCCCCGGATTTCCGGTGATGCCTGCGTCATTGATGCTTGAAGGAATGGCTCAAACTGGTGGGATTTTGCTGGGTGAGAAACATCACTTCGAGCACATCGTGATTCTGGCGAAAGTTCCGGTCGTCACTTATCACGGTTGGGTCGTTCCCGGAGACACGATCACTTACAAGGCAACGCTCATGGACGACCGGCCCGAAGGGGGCTCGGTCGAAGTGACGGCTCATGTGGGAAGTCGGTTGGTGGCTGAGGCGGAAATCCTCTTTTCGCACGTCGAACAGACTGGCGACTTCCAGCATCTCAATCAGAAGAATTTTGTGTTCTCTTCCGGCCTGCTCAGCATTCTGGATGTCGGCAAAGCCGGCGACGAAGTTTTGGCATGACTCAACCAACTCGCATCGCAGCCACATTCGCGACACTCAAGGCGCAAGGCCACATGGCCTTCATGCCGTTCATCACCGTCGGCGATCCGGACGTGCCGACGTCAATGGCATTGATCCGCGAGTTGGCGAGCCGAGGGGTCGATCTGATCGAGGTCGGTTTTCCTTACAGCGACCCGATTGCTGATGGACCAGTGATTCAAGCGAGTTACACACGGGCGTTATCTCGCGGGCTGCACGTCAACGACATCTTCGCGGGGATTCAGGAACTCACGAGCGGTCCTGATGGCTCAACAATTCCGCCACTGGTGGCGATGGTTTCGTATGCGATCGTCTTTCGCATGGGAGCAACGGCCTTCGTGGCACGGGCGAAAGAGGCCGGGTTCTCGGGGCTGATCATTCCCGATCTTCCCGCTGACGAAGCGGTGGAAGTGGCGAGCAACATTCGCGATCATGGCTTGGATGCGATTCAGTTGGTGGCACCGACGACGACCTCCGACCGCGAAGACAAGATCGTGCGGACGGCGAGCGGGTTTGTGTATTGCATCTCGATCGCGGGGACGACCGGTGCGCGGGATCAACTTCCGGTGGAACTGTTCGGTCAACTCAAACGATTGCACGGCAAGACAGCCCTGCCGTTGGCCGTGGGCTTCGGCGTGAGCAAGCCCGAACAAGTCGACACGCTGCGCGGGCTGGCGGACGGGATCATTGTCGGCTCGGCGATCGTGCGGCATTTGGAGCGGATCGCGAACGGTTCGGCATCGGCGAGCGACGTGATTCGTGAAGTCGGTGAGTTCGCGGCGTCGATGGTGGCGGCCACGAAGAAGTAGTCACCGCGAGTCAGGTGCCGAGAACGATGGCCCTTTCGCTGACATTGCCGACGATTCAGAACTGGAGTTGTCACAACTGCGGCGGCTGTTGTCGGCAGCACGCGATCGAGGTCACCGAAGAAGAGCGGCAGCGGATTCTGTCGCAGGCGTGGACCGAGCAGGACGGAACGCCGACCGGCAACGCCCTGTTCGAGTGGCACGCCGGGCCGCCGTGGGCGAAAAGTTATCGGCTCGCTCATCAGGCAGACGGAGCGTGTGTCTTTCTCAATGAGCAGGGTTTGTGTCGCATTCACGCGAAGTTCGGCGAGGCGGCGAAGCCGCTGCCGTGCCGCATTTATCCGTATGCGTTTCATCCGGCTGGTAAAAAGGTGACGGTCAGCCTGCGATTCAGTTGCCCGTCGGTCGTGGCGAATCGTGGCCAGACGATGAGTCAGAGCGCCGATGAAATCAGGCAGCTTGCGCGAGCGGTTGTCCCCGAAGGTTATGAGAAGATGCCGCCGCCGCTGATTTCCGCGCGTGAGCGAGTCGGCGAATGGCCGGATGCTCTGCGATTCGTCGATGCGATTGACTCATCGCTGGCGACACGCGATGTCCCGATCGCGTTGAAATTGAAGCGGACGTTGTTCTGGTTGAATCTGGTCGAGCAAGCTCGGTTCGAGAAGCTCGCGGGGGCGCGGCTGACCGAATTTCTGGACCTCATT
>JANNDA010000188.1:0-2691 GCA_031387195.1 Planctomyces sp.
GTGCTCGCCGTCCGAGCCAGAACCAGCCGCCGAGGAAAATGGTTTTTCCACGCCAGAGTTGATCTGAGTGATTTCCTCGCCTTCACTTGTCATTCGAATGAGAACCGCCTTGTGGTGATCAATCCAGACTCCTGCTTTCATAGACATGGTTTCGCTCTTTCCTCGCCAACAGATGCTGACGTTGTTTGAATGGAATTGTAGATAGTTCATTTACAGAAGTGCGTCACAAGCCAGCCAAAAGCGGCGGCTCCATCGGCAACACGACATCATCCAATGCAGCAAGGTCGCAATTCGCCGGTCCGCACAGAAGTGCCCCTTGCTTATCGAAGCGAGACCCATGACACGGACAATCCCATGTGCTTTCGTTGCTGTTCCACTGCACGATACAACCCAGATGCGGGCAGACAGCGGAGCACTCATGCAGCGTTCCGGCCTCGTCGCGATAAGCGGCGACTTTCGTCAAGCCCCTTCTCACCACAACACCTGTACCCGACACGATGTCATTCGTGCTGCTGACGTCTCCACCGGTCACCCAGGCACCGTACTGAAGGGCCACATTCACGTTTTCTTTGACAAATCGTCCCGCCGCAGCCAACGTCTTTCGAGCAGGATCGTAGAGCGACACCCAGGGATTCTCTCGTTCCATGATCAGGTCCGTTAACAGGATCCCGGCGATTGTGCCGTGTGTCATCCCCTGGCCGGAATCACCCGTTGCGATGAAAATGTTGGGCCCGTCGAGCGGATTTCGGCCGATGTAGGCCAGGCCATCCATTGTTTCCAGAATTTGCCCCGACCATTGGCAACACCGTTCACCCGCCATCGGGAAGCGTTCACGAGTCCATGCTTCCAGCCGTGCATAGCGTTCGTCGGCGTCGTTCGCCTGACCAGTTTTGTGATCCTCACCACCCACGATAAGCAGCTCATTATGTAGTGACTCACTGCTGGGTCCACCGGCCACGGTGTCAGCCGGAAGGCACTGCAACCGAACATAGTGATACGGATCCTCTGTGTCCCAAAACAGCGCCCGTGGGACAGTGCCGCGAGGAACACGAAAAGCGAGCACGTAACTCATGTACGGAGCCTGCTTGGTGTGCATCGTGACGAAATCGTTGAACGGAGTGTTCGTGGCAACGACAACATTCGTTGCGGTTATGGCAATCTTTCCGTGCGTTGTGACTCGAGCGGGCGGACCGCATTCCACTTTCTCGGCACGCGTTTCCGTAAAGATCTTTCCTCCCATTCGCCGAATGGCGCTGGTGAGCCCAGCAAGATATTTCCGAGGATGAAACTGTCCCTGGCGAGGAAATCGCAGGCACACTCCGGTGTCGAATAAAGAAATCGGCGATGATTGAACAAGTTCAACATCCGTCACACCGGCTCGTCGTGCAGCGTGGAGTTCATTTTCCAGCAGTTCTGGCCCGGTCTCTGCCGGGGAAAACAGGAATCCGTCCAGCCGTTCGAAATCGCAATCGATCCCTTCGCGGGAGATGATCGCTTCGATTGTATCTATCGCCGCTGTGTGGCTTTCGGCTGCCATCTTCGCGCCGTCCGGACCGTGCCAGCTTTCGATCTCGGTATACCGATCGTCAATCGCGTTCGAAAGATGAGCCGTTGTCCGTTCGGTTTGTCCGCCTCCTACCGGCCCGTCGTCCAGAATGACGACTGACTTTCCTTCCTTCAGCAAAAGGTAAGCAGTGGTCAATCCGGCAATCCCCGCACCGACGACGCAAACATCTGTTTTGATGTCGGCGGTCAGCGCAGTATCAACAACGATCTCGCCCGACTGCATCCAGACAGACGTGGTTTGTTCAAGCTTTGTATTCATAGCTCTGATTCTCTTGTGAAAGTTAATGAGGGCGGGGCCTTCAACCTAATTCGCTCTTCTATTCGACAGTGCAAACACCATTCTCGTTCGTGCCTCATCAATATGCAGGCAAATCGCGATCATGTTATGCGGTCAGATGCTAATCGCCGGAACCGCAATCTCGATTGAATGCCTCGCTGAACCAGGTCGTAATCGCCGTTTCTTGGGTCCGCGCACTAATGACGAATGCCAGGCCCTGCCGGACCACTTCCACGCGCAGGATTTCTGGCTTCTCTTCGTCCTGAGCGGATGACTGAGCGCGGTCGCTGAGTTGCCTGAGAATGAGTCCGATTTTGTCAAATTCGATATGCAGCAGTTGTTCATCGGTAGCCCGCAGCTCCGCAACTCGGCTCGAAAGATCTGTATCCTCACGCAAGATCGTAGCGTACAAGTCGGCATGTGCGAGTTGCACGTCCTCTCGTAGGAGAACTCCAAGGTGCTGATGCGCGCGAATCGCCGTGGTGACCCAGTCGATCAATTCGCCCGATATTACCGGACGTTCGAGCGACGTTTCAAAGTCTTCCAGAGCCTTCTTAAACGAATCCGCTGGTTGGACGTGTGCCGAAGAAGCCCGCGTGGGATCGTCGGAGGGCATTGCGGCCTGACGCTGATCGGCAACATCGATTGCGTTCCTGGCGAGTTCCGGACTGCCGACGAGGTGGACCAGTTTCTGCGCTTCGAGTTGCACATGCTCTGAAACATGCTCGTGCTCGGTCCAGTCGGCTGACTCCGGCACCGCCATTGGCGATGTCGAAAGTGTGGTGTCTGTTTTGGAGTTCATAGGATCATCTCCTGTATTGGTTCAGCGTAAGTCGTGGAAACGGGTG
>JANNDA010000475.1:0-16597 GCA_031387195.1 Planctomyces sp.
GGTCGTCATTCGCTACGCGACACGCCGAGGCAACCAGCGCGGATTGAGCAACACTCGTTTTGCCGTCATCGGCGGACGAGAACTACTGGCCGAGCATGTCGCACCCGGATCGATTACCGAAATTCACATCTACCATCCGCAGCCGTATTACGAACCCGCGAAGATTGACCGTCGGCTCATCACGCCAGAGTTCTTGGCACTCGCACATCGCTCGCTCGCACCGGGCGGCAGGCTGTTGTTACAGACGGACAATCCGAGTTACTGGCGTTACATCAAAAACATCGTGCCGTTCTTCTTCGACCTGAAGGAACTCGACGGACCTTGGCCGGAAACACCCAAAGGCCGCACACGGCGCGAGATCATCGCGCGCCGACACGGCCTGCCGATCTTTCGAGGAACGGCTCAACGTCGAGATGACCTCAGCGTGGACGAAGCGATTCAGCTTGCGAATGCACTGCCACCGCCGACATTCAACGCCGATCGCCGACTGCGTCAGTTGGACGAGATCGAAGCGGGCAAGGGACAGTGACGCAAACCACACTGAGCTTGCCTCAGTGGAAACGGGCCTTTGCACTACGACCGAATGTCGTCGATGCAAAGGTCGGTATTGTCACGAAGACAGCGTAGTGCAGAGGCCCTGGAACCACTGAGGCAAGCTCAGTGGGGTTTGTGCCAGTCTCAAACGTTCGTGATCGATCCGACGCTTTGCGAACGCATGTTGCTGACGTGAGCCATGCAGTTTTCGATCGAGCGTTCGCAGAGGGCTCCCAAGCTGAGTCCGATACGGGACGCGGCTTTCGGGACCAAGCTGTGACTGGTCATGCCGGGGATCGTGTTCACCTCCAGCACCCACGGCTGACCAAACTTATCAACTCGGATGTCAACGCGAGCAAGTCCGCAACAGCCGAGTGCCGCGTAAGCTCGGCGACCAGCCGATTCAACAGCCTTCACGACACTCGTCGGGACCGCGAACTCGAACAGATATTGGGTGTTGTCGTCTTCGTACTTGGCTTGGTAGTCGAAGAATCCTCGGCCGGTTTCGATTTGGATCAGCGGCAAATCGAGATCATCGAGCATCCCCAACGTCCATTCGGTCCCATCAATGGCCGCCTCCAACAGACCGAATGGATCAAAGTGGAAGCAGCGAGCCAATGCTTGCGGCAACTCTTCCGGAGAACGGACGATCGTCACGCCGAGGCTCGAACCTTGCGCATCCGGCTTGACAGCGAGCGGATATCCGATCGCGGACGCTTGCTGTTGAATGCGTGCGGCGTTGTCTTTTTCGTGCATCAAAACATACGGCGGTGTCGGCACACCGTGTTGTACGAAACGCTCTTTTGCCGCCGACTTGCTGAAGGCGAGACGTGAGGCGGTCGAATCGCTGCCGGTAAACGGGATACCGGCCTCTTCCAGAATTTGTTGAACGTGCCCGTCTTCACCGAACGTTCCGTGCAAGGCGAGGAACGCGATGTCGTAGCCAGTCCAGTCGAGCGATGTGAGTTCGATCTGTGCGGGATCGATGCGCGTCACAATGTGACCGCGCTCCGAGAGTCCCCTCGCCACAGCGTCGCCGCTTTCGAGACTGATGTTTCGCTCGCGAGATTTTCCGCCGGCGAGGACCGCGATCCGTAATGGTTGATCGTTCGTCATGTGTCGCTTCCTTGCGATGTGTGGAGAACACGCTCCGCGTGTTGGTTGTCGTGTCGTGCGAAATTCATAGGACTGATGGGACGAATACGACCAATGGGACTTGCGATTAACCAGAGACTCATCAGTCCTATGAGTCCCATTCGTCCCATCATCCAGGCAAAACCCGTTGGTCGTTCTAACAGCGTCCAACGTCATTCGGCTTCTACCAAATCTGGATTTCTAGCTCCAGATCGACACCGAACTGCTCGGAAACTTTCGAGCGGATGAGATCGACCAGCCGCAAAACATCGTCAGATTTGCAGCCTTCGCTCGTCACAATGAAGTTCGCGTGACGGTCGCTCACGGCCGCTCCGCCAACGTGAGTTCCCTTCAAACCCGCTTGATCGATCAACGATCCAGCACTCAGACCGCGCGGGTTTTTGAAGATGCAACCAGCCGATTGATCGGAAAGCGGCTGCGAGGACTTCTTCATGATCCAAATTTTCTTCATCCGCTGGGTGATCTCATCGGGATTATCCGGTTGCAGAGAGAACGTCCCTTCGAGAATGAACGGCTCAGTGATGTTGCTGGAACGATACGCGAATGAAAGCTCGTCTCCCGTGCGAGTAACGAGTTCACCTTTCGCGTTCATGGCCAAGACCGACTTCGTGACTTGGCCAATCTCACCGCTCTTGCCGCCCGCGTTTCCTCTCAATGCACCGCCGATGGTGCCAGGGATTCCCGTCAATACTTCCAAGCCGGCGAGCCCCGCTTTCACGCTGGCGGAGATCACTTGCGAGAGCAACGCCGCAGAGCCTGCGCGGACTTCATTGCCGTCGATCGTCACTTCAGCAAGTTTCGGATCGACAAGCTGAATCACCGCTCCGCTGACCCCTTCGTCGCGGATCAACACGTTCGAACCGCTGCCGAGGATGCGAACGGTGATCTCATTTTCGTGACAGCACGCGACGACTCGTTGCAGTTCGTCGGGATCGCGCGGCCGCAGGAAGTATTGCGCCGGGCCGCCGATGTTCATCCACGTCAGCGGAGCCAACGGTTTATCGAGTTGAATGATGTCGCTGAAATCGTCGAGTGAGCTCATGCTGAATCCGATTGATGTCCCCGGCTCCCATTGTGAGGAGCACGTCTCCAGGTCGGGCGGCATCGTCTAAATCAGCCGTGAGTCGGTCAAGCGACGAAAGCAAATGAACTCGCCGACCGCGCGCGGTCAGCCGATCGGCCAATTCCGCATTCGTTCGCTCGGCCGCTTCCGGGCATTTTTCGCGAGCGGTGAAGATCGGCGTGAGGAACACTTCGTCCGCCGCATCGAAGCTCTCGGCGAACTCGGCCAACAACGCTCGCGTACGAGATTCTTGATGCGGCTGAAACGCACAGAGCAACCGCCGTCCGGGAAATTGCTCGCGAGCCGTCTGCAACGTGGCCCGCACCGCCGTTGGATGATGGGCGTAATCGTCGATCAGCGTGATACCGTGCCAAGTGCCGACGATCTCGAAACGTCGGCGAATGCCACGGAAGTCCTGCAATCCTTCGCGGACGGCAGCGGCAGACGCTCCGACGTTCGAGCAGATCGCTGCCGCCGCGACGGCATTCAGAACGTTATGCCGACCGGGAATTCGCAACGTCGCCTCGGCGAAGAATTCACCCTTATGGAAGAGACGAAATCGGGTTCCCATTTCTGTCGGCTGAATGTCTGCCGCGTACCAGTCAGCGGACTCTTGCAAAGAATACGTTTCGATTTGAGCCTGACTCGATGCGGCGGCAACTCGCGTCGCTTCACAATCGCCGCGAATGACGAGATGCCCCGATGCCGGCAGACGACTGACGAATTCTGCAAACGCATCGCGCGTTTCACGAAGGTCGTGAAAGAAGTCAAAATGATCCGCTTCGATGCCGGTCAACACCGCGTGCGTTGGACTGAGCGTCAGAAAATTCTTCTGATACTCACAGCTTTCGACGACGAACAAGTCGCTCTCACCGGCCCAGCCGCTGACGTTGTGCGCGACCAGTTCCGCGCCGATGACAGCACTCGGCGACAGACCACCGTCGCGCAAGATGCTCGCGACTATCGCGGTCGTCGTACTCTTGCCATGAGTCCCAGCAATCGAGATCCCCACGCGTGTCTGCATCAACTCGCCGAGCATTTGGTTGTACGACACTTGCGGAATGCCAAGCTGTTCGGCGCGGACACGCTCCGGATTCGCAGGGGTAATCGCCGGGCTGTAAACGAGAACGGCGGCCTCACGCGACACGAACTCGTCGGAGTGTCCGCGATGCACGCGCATCCCTTTTTGGCGGAGTAATTCGAGGGTCTCTGTCGGCGGTTGCAGATCAGATCCCGTGACCTTCCAGCCGAGCCCTTGCAGCATTTCGGCAAGCGCTTTCATGCCCGATCCGCAGATGCCGACCAAATGTGCGGACATCGCGTCAGCGTTCGTCCGCATGACGGACGGCTGAGTTTTCAACACCGGAACAAATCCTGCGATGGGATTCATGGAGCGTCGCGCCTGAGGAATCGTGAATTGGGCGCGGATTGTAGCCGTGTTGCCAATTCCGGGGAGTGCGGTTTCTCGTCCACACTCCTGCGGGACGCACGATGCGCTTTGTACCCGAGCCAGGGTCAGGCACCTGACCGTTAACAAATCACACATCTCGGAGTGCGTGATCAACGTCAGCGAGCAATCGCTCGACATCGGCGGAAGCCCACGGACGCTCGCCGGTTCCCAGGGGCGCTCGGCACGGGCCGACATTGATGCCATATTTGATTCGCATCGCGTCTCGTAGAAAGGTCCAAGTCGATTGCGAAGAGAGCACTTCGTCGAGCACACGCTGAAACGTGGCCATAAATCGGCGACCAGCTTCAACAGAACCGCCAACGAATGCTTTCCGAGCCGCTTGGCACGCCGGTCCCCACACGTTGTAAAAGGTTCCGATCGCGCCGACAGAACCGCTCATTGCCGCTTGGCACAGCAGTTCGTCGGCACCGCTGAAGAGCGTCAGTCGGTCCCCGGCATACGAGCAGATCAGTCCCAACTGATATAGGTCGCGATCAGTGAATTTCATCCCCGCGATGTTCGGCAGGCCGAGCAGACGCTCGACGTATTCACGGCCACCGATCGACAGCGTGTTGACGCTGCTGAGGTGATAGACAAAAAACGGCAGCGCGCCGGCGGCACCGATCTGGCGATAGTGCTCGAACACAGATTCGGTGCTGGTCCGATAGTAAATCGGTCCCACACTAGAAATCGCATCCGCTCCGATGCGTGAAGCGTGTTTCGCCAATGCGACCGAATCGTCGGTCGCCGTCGCTCCGACATGCACCATCACCGGAATCCGCCCGGCGGCGGTCCGTACAACGCACTCCGCCAACGCCTGCCGCTGCGCGACATTGAGCAACGGGCCTTGCCCCGTGGAACCGAGCAGATAGATGCCATCCAGCCGTTGCGTCACAAACAGTTCAACGAGTTTCTCGGCCTCACCCAACGCAGGTTGACCAGCGTCATCCAACGGAGTCAGCATGGCTGGCCACAGACCGCGAAACTTCTGATTCATTCTTCTGTCTTCCTGATTCAAACGGTGGATGGAAAGTGATTGTCGGAACGGAGTGTATCCCAGCAAATGGAACAGCCCGTAGCCACAAGCTTCCAGCTTGTGAGCATTCCCCTCCCGGCAAGCTGGAAGCGTGCCGCAACACTGACCGGGCATTTGCGACGGAGCGCCCAACGGTTTAGAAAAGCCAACCGCTGACATTCAAGCAGCACCGCGACTAATACCACGTGGAGCCTGTCCCATGAAACACCCCGTCTATCGTGCCGGCATCATCGGCCTGGGCTTCATTGGCGGCGGCGATCAAGTCTCCGGTGATCGACTGAAACAGCGAGTCACTGATCTGGACGGGAATCATCGCGAGGCGTTCTCGAACAACCCACGCGTGCAACTGGTGGCTGGCAGCAGCCGAGATGCCGGACGGCGTGAGCGGTTTGAACAACGAACGGAGGCTCGGACCTTCGACGATTGGCGACAGATGCTCGCGACGGAATCGCTCGACATTGTCGGCGTCGCATCGTTTGCACCGAGTCACGCAGAATTGGTTGAGGCGTGTGCTCAAAGCGGCGTGCGGGCAATTCTCTGTGAGAAGCCGATCGCCACGAAACTGGCAGACGCCGAACGCATGATCGCCGCGTGCCAACAGACGGGAAGTCTGTTGGTCATCAATCACAATCGGCGATTTCATCCGCACTACCGCGAGTTAGCGCGGCGCATCGACGCAGGAGAGTTGGGTGAGCTGACGGGTGTTTGGTTGAACTGGGGCTCCGGCCGGCTCGGCAATGTGGGCACGCATTTCATCGACGCGGCAGTCATGCTGACGGGCAGTAAAGTTCAAAGTGTGTCGGCCACGTTGGATCTCGCTGGGCGACCCGATTGTCGCGGCTCCGAGTTTCGCGACCCCGGCGGTTGGGCGATGCTTCGTCTGGCTAACGGCGTGATGGTCCACGTTCACGCGCCCGATTACTCGAACTCGCCGACTGAGGTCATCGTTCACGGCACGCTCGGCCGGGCTCGAATCAGCGGAGTGGCTGAGATCGAAACCTGGCAAGTTGGCCGGACTGAGTTACCGAGCATTCCGCAAGACAAAGGCAGCTCAATGGATCAAGCGGTACGCGAGATCGTGGCTTGGATGGACGACGGCACTCCGCTGAGCTGCTCGGCCGAAGAATCGCGGCACACACTGGAAGCGATTATCGCGTGTCATGCCTCACATGCACGACAAGCTGCTTGGACCGAACTGCCTCTCATCGGCCCTGATCGTGATATCGTGGTTCACAGCGGATAGCGGACGAGTCACACGAGCCTCCAGGAACAACTTCAGAAAGTGATGCCATGAATCGACGCTCGTTTTCCCAGCTTGTGGCGCTGAGCGCCGGATCGGTTGGACTCTTCGATGACCGAGTGCGAGGCGACGATGTCGCGACAAAGCCGACAGACGTAAAACAAGATGCCGCCGCAGATCGTGGTGTCGTGCCGAAGGCGGATCAACGGCACCACGAGCCAGTGAATGTCGCGGACTTTCAGGCACTGGCGAAGGCCGCGTTGCCGCCAGCGACTTATGACTACATCACGACCGGCTCAACGGACGAGGTCACGTTGCGAGACAACGTCGCCGCCTTTCAACGGCTGAGGATTCTGCCGCCGTTGCTCACCGGCGTTGCTGAGGTCGATACTGCGACGACCGTCCTCAAGCAGCCGATTGCATTGCCAATTCTGCTGGCTCCTGTTGCAGGACAGAGTCTGTATCACCCTCAAGGAGTCCTTGCGGCGGCTCGTGCGGCAGCCTCTGCGAAGACGATCATGGGCATCAGCAGCAGCGTGGGGCACAACGTCGAGGAGATCGCGGCAGCGAGTTCCGGGCCGAAGTGGTTTCAGCTTTACGTTCCGAAAGACCGCGCGGTCGCTCGGCGCTTGGTCGAACGTGCCGAACGAGCGGGCTTCAAAGCGATCGTCCTGACAGTCGGTCTCGGCGAACGCAAAGATGCCGACAAACGAAACCGATTCACACTGCCAGAGAAAGTGTTGCGAAAACATCTGAGCGACATCGGCTTCGACGTATCCGACCGCATGACTTACGAGCAGTTGTTGGCCTTCAATGACCAAGCGTGGGATCTGACAATGTCGTGGAACATTTTCGACTGGCTCCGTTCAATCACAAAGCTGCCGCTGCTGATTAAAGGAGTGTTGCGTGCCGACGACGCGAAGAAAGCGGTTGCCATTGGACTCGACGGGATCGTGGTGTCGAATCACGGAGGTCGGCGGCTCGACGGAGTTCCGGCCAGCATCGATCAATTGCCACAGATCATCGACGCGGTCAGCGGCCGAGCGGAGGTCTTCTTAGACAGCGGCGTGCGTCGTGGCACCGACGTCCTCAAGGCATTAGCTCTCGGAGCAAAAGCCGTATTGATCGGCCGCCCCTACGCTTGGGCCTTGGCCGCCGACGGCGAAGCGGGTGTTGCGAAAGTCCTCGAACTCCTGCGAGAAGAACTGGTCAGCGCGATGCTCGCCTGCGGCTGCCCGAACGTTGCAAGCATCAACCGTTCGCTGCTGGTCTCGTGACGTCAATGCTTATTCTCTACTTCGCTGGCGAGTGAGCATCCTGGTTCACGGCGTAGAGAATTGCTTCGCGGCTGCTCATAATGCCGCCCCATTCTTGAAGACTCCAGATTTTGCCTTTCTCAAACGACTCTCGGGAGAAGCGATATGTCACAGCCTGCGACCTCAACTGCCTCTGACCGGCTGAGTGAGAACGACGTTCAAGCAATCGATCAACTTCGCGAGGCGTACGCGCGACTGAAAAAAGAACTGGGGCGAGTGATCGTCGGACAGCATGAGGTCATTGAGCGTTTGGCGATTTGCCTGTTTGCTCGCGGGCACGGGTTGCTGATGGGGGTGCCCGGTCTGGCCAAAACGCTGCTCGTCAGCAAGCTGGCCGAGACGATGTCGCTGAAGTTCAGCCGGATTCAGTTCACGCCCGACTTGATGCCGATGGACATTACCGGGACCGACATCCTGCAAGAGGGGGCGGGCGGTAAGCGTGAGTTTCAATTCGTGCATGGCCCGGTGTTCGCCAACATCGTGTTGGCCGACGAAATCAACCGTGCGCCTCCGAAGACGCAAGCCGCGATGCTCGAAGCGATGCAGGAATCAAAGGTCACTGTCGTCGGCAAACCGTTTAAGTTGGAACCGCCGTTTCTCGTGCTGGCCACGCAGAATCCGGTCGAACAGGAGGGAACAAATCCTCAGCCGGAAGCCCAGCTTGATCGGTTAATGTTTTTGATCGAGTTGGATTATCCGACCGAAGAGGAAGAGGTGCGGATCGCCCGGACGACGACAGGCGGCGCGCTGCCGGAACTCAGTCATCTGATGCACGCGGAAGACATCATTCGACATCAAGATCTCGTGCGGCGAGTCCCGGTGCCGGATCACATCTATCAATACGCGGCGAAGCTCGTGCGGAAGACACGGCCAAATGGCTCGACCGCGCCGGCATGGCTGAAGCCGCTGGTGGCTTGGGGAGCGGGTCCACGAGCGGTGCAGTATTTGATCCTGGGTGCGAAAGCTCGCGCGGCACTGATGGGGAGCTACATGGTCCGTTTGGAGGATCTTCAAGAGGTCGCCGCACCGGTGCTGACGCATCGCATCATCACGACCTTCGCCGCTCAAGCGGAAGGAATTGACGCGAAGAAAATTGTCCGGAGATTGATCGAAGAGACGAACTCCGAGGCGTAAGCGATGACAGATTTTGATAGCCCGTGAAAAGAGGCGATTGAGTTCTACCTGGAGGATTTCTTGCAACTGCTGTTTCCGGAAGTTCATGCCATCGTGGACTGGAACTGCGGTTACGAGTACCTCGACAAAGAACTGCAACAGATCGTGCGTGATTCGGAATTGGGGCGGCGATACGTCGATAAGCTGGTCAAAGTCTGGCTGAAAAGTGGTGATGAGAAATGGATTCTGATTCACATCGAAGTTCAAGGAGACGAGGAGGCGGAGTTCGGTCAGCGAATGTTCGTGTACTACATCCGCTTGTTCGATAACTACAACAGGCCAGTGGTGAGCCTCGCAGTGCTGGCGGACGAGAATCCGAACTGGCGGCCAAGCTCGTATCATTCGGAGATGTGCGGCTGCGAGGTTCGATTCGGGTTCCCGTCGGTCAAGCTGCTTGATTTCACGGATCGCTGGAGCGAATTGGAGCAAAGCCACAACCGGATCGCCGTCGTCGTGATGGCTCACCTCAAAGCGAAGGAAACGACCCGTGATCCGAATTCAAGACTGCAATGGAAGATTCAGTTGGTGCGGTTTTTGTTTGAGCGAGGCTGGACTCGGCAGGATATTCTAGAGTTATTCCGGTTGATCGACTGGTTAATGGTTTTGCCGGACGATCTGGAAAGAAAACTCGAAGCCAACTTGGCTGCATTCGAGCAGGAGAAAAAGATGCCTTACATCACTGGTTTTGAACGACGTGCGATCGACAAAGGCTTGTCGCAAGGCTTGTCGCAAGGACAGATCGAAGGCCTGCGGGACGCAGTTCAAGCGGTTCTGGAGGTGCGATTCGGCGGGGTTGATCGGCAGACGTTGGATGAACTGCATTCACTGACCGATCGAAAATCGCTGCAAGCGGCGCGGGCGGCAGTCCAGACTGTAGACTCAGTGGAGTCTCTGCGGGAAATCTGGAGACAGGCTGCGGCAAACGATTAAACAACCCGTCGGGAACGAGAAATTTGTCTGAGGAAAGAGCAATGCGGCAAGCGGCGATCATGCTGGCAGTTCTGCTGTCGTCTGTGATCGTTGGCGCGTTGGCAGACGATGAACGGCGAGCGACGCAGCAAGCGGTCGTCAATCAGTTTGCGCAGCTCGATCACAACGGCGACAAGCGGCTCTCGATGGAGGAGTTTCAGGCGGTGACGCCTAAGAACCAAGTGGCGGTCGCTCAGCGGGACTTTCGGTTATTCGATGTCGATGCGAGTGGCACGCTGACGTTGGACGAGTTTTGTACGGTGCCAATTGTCGTTCCGAACGCGGTGCAACGAGGTCCGCTGCCTGATCCGATGCAGGGGATCGTTGAGATGGCAGTGGCGACGTTGGATAAGTCGTTCGGCGATTGGAATGACAAGCCGGATGTTGAAATCGACGTGAGGCAGTTCATCACCGCGTTTGTGGCGAGCATGGGAAACACTGCGGTACGACCGATTTTTCGCGAGGCTGATCCCGACCAAGATCAGCAGGTGACTCGTGAGGAGGCTCGCCGTTTCCTGGAGATTCAGTTGGGCATTCGTCGCAGTGACGGAAAGCTGCTGCGTGAGCCGAACGGGCGAGTGATCAACTACATGCTTTACTTGTACGTCGATCAAAACGGAAACGACAAAATCGAGCGAACAGAGTTCTTGGAACGGTCGTTCTCTGGGCCGACTGCGGCGACGGAATTTGACAAGTCGAATACCGATGGCGACGACTGTTTGTCATTTGAAGAATTCAGCACTCGGCCGGGACACGGGGTCTTGGACCCGATTATGGAGTTCCGGCAATTGGACGCGAATCTCGACGCCCGCGTTGATCCGCAGGAGTTGCTGGCGGGGACTCCCGATTGGAAGCAGAAAATGGCGTCGAGCACTTTTCCGGCGTTCGATCTTGATCGCGATGGAACGCTGTCGTTGGATGAATACCGTCTGTCGATGACGGCCAACATGGTGTTGCCGTGGCAGGATCATCTTGACGATCAAGACGGTGACGGGACGCTGACGTTTGGGGAATTCAAATTTGATCCGCAGTTGCAATTTCCGTTGCTGCGATTCGTAAACTTCCACCGTCTCGATCTGAATGGAGACCGACTTCTTGAGCCGAAAGAGTTTTGGTTCAAAACGAAAGCCCCTGACGAATTCTTTGTAATGAATGCCGACGGAACAGGCTGGCAGAAGCTGTTTGACGTCGCGGAAGTCCCGTCACTCGGTTCTGCGGCGGTCTCTCCCGATGGAAAACAATTGGCCTTTGATGGGCACCGCGCGAAGAACGGAGTCGACGGTCAAACGATCCTGATCGCCGATCTCGATGGCAAGAATCTGCGCAACTTGGGGGCCGGCATGATGCCCAACTGGAACAAGAACGGCACGCAGTTGACCTATTCGAGCGATGGCATTCGCCTCATGAATGCGGACGGGACGGGATCACGGCAGCTTTGCGCTGGCTGGGGCGCGCAATGGTCACCCGATGGTCAGCGAATCGCTTATTACGACGGGCTGACAATTATGGCTTACGACATGGGGACAGAGACCTCGGCAAAACTTTACGACGCGGCGGCGGATGGCTTCGAGCAGATCTTTTGGAACATGACTTGGTCGCCGGACAGCCAGCGAATCTGTTTCAAAGGAAGTCGAAAAGGGAACGAAGAAGTCGCGACCGTGTTCGCCGATCCGCAGAGGCCGCGAATGAAGGTGCGTTACTCGGGCAAAAGTGTCATCGCCGATTTTGCGTGGCATCCGAACGGTGATCGCGTCGTGTTCTGTGCGATGTGTGCCGAACGTCAGAAGTTTCAAATCTATGAATTCAATCCCGACGACGATGGCGTTCCGCAGTTGTTGAGGGGCCAAGATCCCACGACGGCAAACACCAGCGTCTGTTGGACGCCGGACGGTAAACGGCTCATCGTGATTACGGGGGACTTTTGATGTTTGCCGATCGACAGCCTCGCAGCTTTCTGGATACCAGCGTGCTCTCGCGACTGGCGGCGGTGCCGTTGATGTCTCGGCGGCCGATGCAGGGGAACGTGTCGGGACGTCATGCGAGTCCGCATCGGGGGGCGAGCGTCGAGTTTGCCGAGTATCGAAAATATGTCCCCGGCGATGATCTACGACGGCTCGATTGGCGGGCGTATGGACGCTCCGATCGCTTCTACGTCAAAGAGTTCGAGGCCGATACGAACCTGCGATGTTGCCTGGTTGTCGATACGAGCGGCTCGATGGATTTCGGTTCGACCGGCGTTACGAAGATCGAGTACGCGCGGAAGATTGCCGGATCGCTCGGTTACCTGGCGGTGCAGCAAGGGGACGCAGTCGGGCTGACGTGCGTCGCGAACGGGATCGTGCGGAGCGTTCCGCCGAAACGGAACGCGGCTCACTTGATGACTGTATTTGATGTGCTGGAAAAGGCTCAGCCGCAAGGAGAGACGCAATTGGTCTCCGTGCTGCATGAGTTGGCGGAAACGATTCGGCAGCGAGCGTTGATCGTCATCATCTCGGACTTCTTTGTTGAGCCGGAGTTACTCCGCGGTTGCTTCCAGCATCTGCGATTTCGCAAGCACGATATCTCGGCATTTCAGTTGCTCGATCCGCAGGAGATCGGCTTCACGTTCCGGCGACCGATGCGGTTCCTCGACATGGAAGGTGGCCCGGCGGTCTTCGCAGAGCCGAACGACATTGCCGATCGCTATCAAAAGGCGTTGCAGCAACATCTCGCGGGGATGAAGCAAGTCGTGCTCGAATCGGCGATCGACTATCACAAAGTCAGCATCGACGAAAACTACGAGCAGGTACTGATGCGGTTCTTGGTCAGCCGAACGCAATCGAAAGGTGTGCGATGAGCTTTCTGCAACCGATACTTCTCGCCGCGCTGCCGCTGATGGCGCTGCCGATTCTGATTCATCTCATCAACCAGCGGCGGTTTCATACCATTCGCTGGGCGGCGATGATGTTTTTGCTGGCGGCGAATCGGATGTCGCGCGGGTATGCGAAGCTGCGGCAGTGGTTGATCATGTTCTTCCGCGTGTTGGCGATCGCCGGTTTGATTTTCGCCATCAGTCGCCCGTTGACGAGCGGCTGGTTGGGGATCACCGCCGGTGGCCGCGCCGATACGACGATCATTTTGTTGGATCGCTCGCCGAGTATGCGGCAGCAGAGTTCCGGAACGGTGGCGTCCAAACTGGAGACCGGGCGACAGCAGTTGGTCAACACGTTGAACATGCTTGGCTCGTCCCGCTGGGTGTTGATCGAGAGTACGACGAATGTCGCACACGATTTGGAGTCTCCGGACGCATTGTTGAAGCTGCCGTCGTGCGAACCGGCGAGTGCCTCGGCCGATCTGCCTGCGATGCTGCAAGCGGCACGCGATTACGTGCAGGCGAATAAGTCGGGCCGCACGGAGATCTGGATTTGCTCGGACATTCGGCAGAACGACTGGAACGCCGAAAGCGGACGCTGGCAGACGCTGCGCGATTCGTTCCTCGAATTTGCGCAGGGAGTCCGTTTCCATTTGTTGGCGTATCCGCAAGTGGCGTCGGGAAACACGTCCGTGCGAGTGACCGAGGTCCGTCGGGTGCAAACGGCTGACAGCGCGGAGTTGCTCGTGTCGTTGAAACTCACTCGCGAAGGAGAAACAAGCCCGACGCGCGAGCGAGGGGGGGCGAGTGGAGCGAATAGCGCCTCCGACCCCTCGCTTGCGCTTCGGGCTAGTGTGCCGATTCATTTCGAGATCGAAGGGGCTCGCTCGGAAGTTGTTGTCGAAATGACCGCCGCTCAATTTGAGTTGAAGGATCATCGCATCCCGATTGAACGTTCGCGCGAACGAGGTTGGGGAAAAGTCTCGATTCAGGCGGACGCAAATCCGGCGGACAACGATTTCTATTTTGTCTTCAATCAACCGACGCTGCGACAAACGGTGATCGTGGTGGACGATCCGCAGGCCGCTCGTCCGCTGCAATTGTCTGCCGAGATTTCTCCCGATCCGAACAATCGCGGAGCGGCGGAAGTGATCGGTGTCGAACAATTGGGGATCGTTGAATGGGACAAGACGTCGCTGCTGTTGTGGCAGGCTCCGCTGCCGGATGCGGACTCGGCGAAAATGGTGCAAGCGTTCGTGGATCGAGGAGGCCAAGTCATCTTCTTCCCGCCGAAGTCACCGAGCGGCGATGAGTTTGCCGGTGTGAAGTGGCAGACGTGGACCGAGTCCCCGGAAGGCATTCCCGTCGAAACGTGGCGCGGCGATCAAGACTTACTGGCTCACACGCAAAGCGGCGCGGCGTTGCCGGTCGGGCAATTGGAGATTCGCAAGTTCTGCAGCATCGCGGGCGAACAGACTCCGCTCGCTTCGCTGAAGGGAGGCGCTCCGCTGTTGGCTCGCGTGACGAGCAACCGCGGCGGCGTTTACTTCTGTGCGACGACACCGGCGTTGGGAGATTCGTCATTGGCGACGAACGGCGTCGTGTTGTACGTGCTGATTCAACGGGCTCTCGCGTCAGGAGCGGCGGTGTTGGGAAACACTCGGCAAGTCGTCGCCGGTGAACCGTCGGGATTCGCGGGTGAGAATCCCGCGACGTGGCAAAAGCTGGCAGGATCGAACGACTCGCTTTCAACCGACTTCGCATTTCACGCGGGTGTCTACAACGCGGGCGAGAAGCTGTTCGCAGTCAACCGCGCACTTGCAGAGGACCATGCGACGACGTTGCCGGACGGTCGCGTCACCGAGTTGTTCAAGGGGCTCGACTTCGCTCGCGTCGATGACCAAGCGGGGAACATTGCCGCGCTGATCCAAGAAGTCTGGCGACTGTTTCTTGCCTGCATGATGGTGGCGTTGATTGTCGAGGCGGCGCTGTGCTTGCCGAAAATCGTCACGACCGCGACAACGCCCGCCGGAGTTCCTGCATGAACGCGACTCGCACGCTCACGTTTTTATGGACTCCCGGATCGGCGATTGCCTCGATCTTGGTCGTACTCATCGCGGCGGGATTCTGCTTTGTGGCGTGGCAACGGAGCGGGTATCGGCGTTCGTTTGGAATGCTCGAAGTGTTGCGACTGACGATCGTGGTGCTCGCAGCGTTAATGTTCAATCAGCCGGAATGGGTCGAGGAATTTCGGCCCGACGAAAAGCCGTCTATCGTCGTGTTGTGGGACGCCTCGACGAGTATGGAGACACGCGACGTCGTTCAGGTCGGTCAGCCGGGAACGACGCCGATCACCCGGAAGGAAGCGATCAAGGGATTGACCGAAGATTCGGCGTGGAGCCGGTTGCACGAGCGGATGAACGTGGTCATTCAGCCGATCGCCTCGCCGCAGCCGGGACGAGGGACCGATCTGCATGACCCGTTGGCTCAGGCTCCGGAGAAGTTCAAGAACTTATTGGGGATCGTGCTGATTTCTGACGGCGACTGGAACGAAGGGCAACCGCCGGTGCAGGCCGCGTCACGTTTGCGGCTGAAGGGAATTCCGGTCTTCACGGTGCCGGTCGGGAGTCCGAATCGGTTGCCGGATATCGAACTGCTGAGCCTCGACGCGCCGACGTTTGGGATCGCGGGGAAGTCGGTGCGGATTCCGTTCACAGTCGATAGCTCGCTGCCGCGCGACTACACCACGACGGTCGTGCTGAAAACTTCGGAAGGAGAAGAGGTCACGAAGGAGGTTCGCATCGCCGCGATGGGGCGGACCAGTGAATGGATCGCGTGGAAGCCGAAGACGATCGGCGACTTCACGCTGTCGCTCGACGTGCCGAAGCACAGCGATGAAACGCTGGTTGATAACAACTCCATGAAAGCTCCGATTTCGATTCGCGAAGAGAAGCTGAAGGTGCTGGTCGTCGAGTCGTATCCACGCTGGGAGTATCGGTTTCTCCGCAATGCGCTGTCGCGCGATCCCGGCGTCGAGGTGTCTTGTTTGTTGTTCCATCCGGGGCTGAGCAAAGTCGGCGGCGGCAACAAGGACTACATCAAACAGTTTCCCGGTGGTTTGGATGAGCTGTCGAAGTTTGACGTCGTCTTCTTGGGGGATGTCGGCATTGATGACGGTCAGCTCACGCCGGAGCAATGCCGGCTCCTCAAAGGGATCGTCGAACATCAGGCGAGCGGGCTGGTCTTCATGCCCGGTTTGCAGGGACGTCAGCTCTCGCTGCTGGATACGGAACTCAGCGATCTTTGCCCGGTGTTGATGGATGAGGCTCAGCCGGGCGGATGGGGTTCGCGCACGCCGGGGCATTTTGAGCTGACGGAACTCGGCCGCCGCAGTCTGCTGACCAAACTGGCGGACACTCAGGATGACAACATGGAAGTGTGGGAAGATCTCCCTGGCTTCCAGTGGTATGCGCCGGTGGTGCGAGCGAAGGCGGGCACGGAGGTTTTGGCCGTTCACAAAGACATGACCAACGAACACGGCCGGCTGCCGCTGTTGGTGACGCGCACGTTCGGAGCGGGCAAGGTCTTGTTCATGGGGACCGACGGAGCGTGGCGTTGGCGTAAAGGGGTCGAAGACAAGTACCACTATCGCTTCTGGGGCCAGGTCGTCCGTTGGATGGCCTATCAACGAAATATGGCCAAGGGGGAAACGATGCGACTGTATTACTCCCCCGATCAACCGCAGATGCGGCAGACGCTCGCGCTGCACGCCAACGTCATGGAAAAGAGCGGCGAGCCGCTGACGAAGGG
>JANNDA010000208.1:0-8023 GCA_031387195.1 Planctomyces sp.
CGGTCGCGGTACGGCAATCCGCTCATCCATGACTGCGTGGGGTATAGTTTTGGAAAATCACTTCGCGAGCCTGAACGACATGCAACAGAGCGTTTGTGACCGGCGGCTTCGGATGACGAAATGGTGACTTCGAGTGGTGATGGCGACGTAAAGACACGTCAGCTTCTCACTTGATGCGGATCGAAAAGCCGGTGCCGATGAAGAAATCATCCGAGGCTTCTGTCAGGCCGATGCCGGCGCGGATGTCGAATTGTGTGTCGAGCGTCGGGCGGTACGTGAAGCCGCCGTCGATGTAGTGCTGGACTCGCTCGGTGTCCGCTCCCGACGGGAAGAAGCCGAACCATTCGGTGTAGGCCCCGACGTTGTCGGCGAGTGCGTAGTTGATCGTCATCGCCTGTGCCCACTCCGTGTATTTGTGAGCGGTCTCACCATCGACGGCACCATTGAATTGCGTGCTGCCGGCGACGTTGAGGAAATCGTTGATGTCCCAGCCGTACAACCAATTCATCCCCGGCAACACTTTGCTCGTCGTGACTGAATCGTGTCCGGTGGGCACGGTCATCTGCGGGACCAACGCCATTTCCGGCCAGTAACCTTCTTGCGGAGTGAGGCCGATCTTGGCTCCCACATACAAATCCTCGATGCCGCTGTTCGTCACGGACGGCGAAGGATGTCCCTGGACTTGGCTGAAGGGAAACACGCCTAAGCGCAATTCAAGCCAGTCTTGCATCACGCCGTAGCGAAACAAAAACTCGCCCGCGTTATGCGTGACGGAGTTGTCACCCTCGTCCTTGTTACGGATGTAGGTGTAGCCGCTTTCGATCTGCAGGACTCCCTTGCCAACCGTTGTGCTGGCTTCCACGAAATCGGGACGGTCAGTTGCCAAGGGTTCTTTCTCAAGGTCGATCCCCCCTTCAAACGACGTGCCGTAGCTCCACTGAAAGAGCGTCTTCCGCCGTTCGTCAGCAGGCGGTCCAAACACCGTTTTTGGCGTGACGAATTGGTTCTCGCCGACGGAAGACTCATCGAGTCCGAGTTCCTCGTCGAAGTTCAGCGAGCGCACCAACAGGAGTTGCGCGTCGCGGCCGGAAGCCCGGCTTGGTTGTCGCCGTTTGTTGGCGGCAGGCGTCAGCGGATCTGCGGCGAGCGACGTCACACCACTCAGCAAACAGACCATGATTGTGGCGATGATGGCTCGCATCGAGAGTCCCTTCCCATTCACTGCGGCAGAAAAGTACGGCACATTGGAGCGCGTCATCCTGACAGGCTTCTCCTGACTTATCGGCTGAGTCAGCACCACGAGCGGACTCGTTGGGATAAGTTTGATGAATCAAAATCGAGACGATCTCAACGAGCCGGTGTAGTCCCGCTGGATTACCGAAATCACTTGGCTCGCCGAGATTCTCGCCGTCAACATCAGCCGCAGCACAGGCGGCTCGCCTGTGATTTTTCCGGAAGACATGAGCAGGCGAGCCGCCTGCTCGACGTTTTGAAATACCGTTACACGACCTCAAACAGCCGATCGCAAACAATGTCGAGCATCAGCGGGTGTAGCCCCAACGGTGGGCAGAGATCGAAGCGAACGCTCGGCCATTGAGCCGCAAAGTCCGCTTGAAAGCGTTTCAAATCTCCGGTGACGTGCGTCCCAGCAGAGAGAAAGTACGGAAGCATCAACACTCGTGAGGCACCACCCGCAACACAGACAGCGGCACCTTGCGGGATCGTCGGTTCGGTGAGTTCCAGGTAAGCCGTCTCCACGACACAACCTGCGAAGCGTTGCCGGAGAAGTTCGGCAAGCTGACTCAAATCACGATTGGCTGAAGCCAAGCGACTCCCGTGCGCGATCAGCAGCACGGCGGTTCCAGCATCGAGAGTGAGAGGCGAGTCGGGCATGTTGAACCGAAACTAACCCGACGCGTGAGCGAGGGCGGGCGCGTCACAGGACATGAAAATACGAATAGAGGTCACGTGAAGCGTCCGCTCTCGCTCACGCGTCGGGTTAGTTCGCCGATCGACTCGCGGCCTCCGATCACTCGCTGCTATTCGGCACAAAATGAATCTTGCCCGAACAAAGTTTGCAGGCCACTTTCATCCCCAAGTACTTGATCGCCACACGCAACTCATCTTCGCAATGCGGGCAATCCGAGTAGAACGCCACGGGTTTAACTAGCGGGCTAGAAAGATCGAAGCGAAACGAACCCGCGCAGTGCTTGCAGGAGACCCCCTGCCCGACGTACTTGCGATTGATCCGCAGCTCTTTTTCGCAGTGCGGGCAGAGAATGTAGTACCCCGTGGGCGAGACTTGTTGCATGCTGTCGACCTCTTGCAGCGGAACAAACTCAGGAATTTCAACGCTGTCAGGCTTCAAATCTTCGTTGAGCAGCGTGCGACAATTACGGCACCGTACTTGATTAGTCGGCATCCACTCGCCGCACGCAGGACAATCTCCACCGATCCAATTCGGCATGTTTCAATTCGCTTTGTGATACTCGAACTCGTCACGGTGAGAGGCACGACAATAATCTGCTCGATCATTCTCGCTTGGCTTCGAGGCACTTCAATCGCTCAAAGGTCCGCAGAAACAAGCGACCGTTCGCGACCGCTGGCGTGGAATGACAGCCATCACCCAACTCCGCCGTTCCTAACTCTTTGAACGCCAGACCCGCTTCAATCACCATAACCTTGCCACTTTCTTCAACACCATACAACTTGCCGTCAATGCACAGCGGCGAACCGCTGTAGTTGCCACCCATGCGGTGAGTCCACAAGTCTTTGCCACTTTTTAGATCAACACACGTGATGATTCCCTGATCGCTCCATTCATAGAGTCGATCGGCGAACACGATCGGTGTCGGCACGTATGGAATCAACTTTTCGCGAGTCCACTTCACTACCGCATGACCTTGATCGTCCTTTTGAAACGGATCGACGGCGATCTGCTTCACTCCAAACCGCCCTCCTTGCCCGCAAGACGCGATCACCAAGCCGCCGCCATAAACCGGAGACGCCACAGTCCGCAACGGAAATTCCTCCGTTCGCCAATTCAGCGTTCCCGTGTGCGGATCAAGCCCGGTAATTCCCATCGCGCCGCTCGGACAAATGAGTTGAGCCGGCTGCCCCTTCTCGCGAACGATGATGGGGGTCGAGTACGACGCTTCTCGGAACGAGCGTCCCGCTGAAACCCACTTCGTTTTGCCTGTCTTCCGATCGAGGGCCGTAATGAAACTGGGGCCGTCTTGATCGTTAGGGACAATCAGAGTGTCTTCAAAGACGAGCAATGAAACGCCCAAGCCATGCTGACTTTCAAACGCACCAAGATTACGTCGCCAGACCAGCTCACCATCAAAGTTGTAGGCATCGACAAGATAGTTTTCTTTGTCGGCAAACGCGGAATAGACCCGCTCGCCATCGGTCGCTGGAGTGCTAGACGCCCAACTACTCTTCTCGTGCTTCTTACTCCGGTTCATGCCGATGCTGCGTGTCCAGCGTTTTTGGCCGCTCTTGGCATCCAAGCAAACCAAATGACGAATCGCCCCGCTGTCTTCCGCAGACGTGACGAACACCGAATCGTCCCAGATGACTGGTGCCGCATGGCCCACACCTTCAATGGCCACGTCCCATTGGTAATCGCCAGGACTCCAGGTGACAGGAATGTTCTTTTCAGAACTAACTCCCGTTCCATCCGGTCCACGGAATTGGGGCCAATTTCCCGCGTAAGCCAGAGGTGTGACGATCAGGGTGGCCAAACAGAAGACGGCCACCGCACAACTCACTCGACACTGGCAAACAGCCCTCATGCTGACCCCTCTCGCGACAACTGATCGACGGTTTTCCCTGACAGCAGACGGCGTTTTGCCAATTCGACCCTGACCGCGCAATCGGAGTCTGCAATTCGCGAAAACTGGCGGGGGCATAACATGACCGAACCCTACAACGAGTGCAAGCCCGCTCCAGGCAACCAGTTTCGTCCAATGAGGGTTCGTTGCCGAATGCGATCGCTACGGTAAACCGTGACACTTGGGACCGGCACCGCGCGATCATCCCCCCGAAAGTAAACGCGGCGGGATCACTCGATCCGAACACAATCAGCTCAGCTTCTTGAGCTTCGAAATTCTCCCCGTGCCGACCCATTCGGCGACGAAAATGCTGCCGTCGTGACCAAAGCAAGCGTCGTGCGGATGCACGAATTTGCCGTTGAGCCACTTCGACTTGTCGCCGCGAATCTGACTACCATCTTTCGAGGTGACGCGAGCCACATCTTCACCCAGCCGTGCAACGACTTCGTTCTTCTCGTTGAGCAACGTGACGCGCGCATGCAGCTCCGGAATGCAGAGCAGGTTCTTCCACGTCTCGGCATTCGCCGGCAATCCGTAACCTTTGAGCGTTTCGAGGTACTTCCCCTCCATCGTGAAGTACTGCAACGTGTGATGCGCCCGGTCGCAGACGACGATTGAGGGAGTTCGCCCATCGCGTTTATCGACCCACACGCCGTGCGGCGTCGCAAACTTCCCTTCGCCGGCACCGACTCCGCCGAAGCAACTGACCCACTTGGCGTCTTTGTTGTAGCGATGCACGTAGGACGCTCCGTAGCCGTCGATCAACAAGAACCCACCGTCATCGAGGAACGCAAAGTTGGTCGGCAGAAACCGATCCGCGCCCCAAACTTTCATCGGCTCCGGGCGATCCTCGAACCGTGTGTTCTCACCCGGCGCATAAACCCCCGACTCCATCGGCGCGTATTGCTGCCAAACGATTCCCCCCTTCAGATCCATCTTGGCGAATGTCTTGAGGTGCTGATACGCGCAGACATAAAGGAACTCTTCGCTCCCCTCCTGACGAATTTCGATCCCGTGGCCCCCTCCTTGAAACTGAGCTCCGAACGCGCGGATGAACTTCCCTTCCGAGTCGAACACAAAGATTGAAGGATGATCCTTCAGATCGGCTCGCCCTTCATGAATGACGTAAAGGTTCCCCGACTTGTCGACTGCCACGTTGTGCGTCGTCTGCCACGTGTACTTGTCTGGAAGCTGCGGCCATTCGTGAACGACCTCAAACTGATGCTCTCCTTCACCAACGATGAGCGGCTTGTCGGTCTTGCTGGCGGTGACCACCATCGGAGCGGCCAAGACAACCGCAGCCGACCCAAGAAACTGGCGACGAGAGATCGAGTTCCGAGTCTTCTTCATGGCAACGCTCTTTCGAGAGAAAGGGTTTTATTCGGCCTTATTGGAACGCAAATGGAAATGTCATTCCGGTTTCAGCAGCGGGAAGGCGATCACGTCGCGGATTGTATTCGTGTTCGTCAGCAGCATAACTAGGCGATCGATGCCGATGCCCATGCCGCCGGCGGGAGGCATGCCGACTTTCAGGGCGTAGACAAACTCGTGGTCCATCTTGGCCATCGAGTCTTCTTCGGCCTGGCCCGCGAGCTGCGTGCGGAACGTCTCTTCTTGCAGACGCGGGTCATTCAGTTCGGTGTAGGCATTCGCCATCTCCAAACCGTGAACAAACAGCTCAAAGCGTTCGGCGATCGCCGGGTCGGAGCGTTTGCGTTTCGTCAGCGGGCACATCGACGCGGGATAGTCGATGACGAACACCGGGCCGATCAGCGCGTCCTCGACGGTCGCTTCAAAGACCTCGTTGACCAGCACATCCGGGTGCTTGCCGGTCGTTTCGATGTGCAACGACTTTGCTTTCGCCAAGACGGCGTCGGCGTCGTGCATGTCGCAGCCGGCGTGTTCGAGGAACAAGTCGCCGTACTTGCAGCGTTTCCACGGCGGCGTGAGATCAACCGTCTTGTCTCCCCACTGCAGGATGAACGATTCCTTGCCGATCGCCTTCGCCGCGTCGAGGACAATCTTTTCGCAGAGGTCCATCATGACCTCGTAGTTCGCGTAGGCTTGATACAGCTCGATCATCGTGAATTCGGGATTGTGAGTCGCGTCGATCCCCTCGTTGCGGAAGACGCGACCGATCTCGTAGACCCGCTCGATGCCGCCGACCATCAGCCGCTTGAGGTGCAGTTCCAACGCAATTCGCAGATACAAGTCGATGTCGAGCGCGTTGTGATGCGTGATAAACGGCCGCGCCGCCGCGCCACCAGCAATCGCGTGCAGCACGGGCGTTTCCGCTTCGACAAACCCTTGAGCACCCAACGTCTGGCGAATCGAACTGATGATCTTAGTTCGGTCCAACAAACGAGCGAGCACTCCCTCGTTGTAGATCATGTCGATGTAGCGATGCCGCAGCAGCATCTCGATGTCGTGAACGCCGTGAAACTTCTCCGGAGGTTGAGCCAGCGATTTGCACAGCGGCGTGAGTTGCTCGACGAAGATGGTCTTCTCGTCGGTCTTGGTAACTCGCAGCCGCCCATCGACGCCAATGAGATCGCCCAAATCCAATTGTTCGATCGCGGCCCACGTCGCTTCCGGCACATCCTTCTTCGAGATCATCAACTGGATGCGCCCGGAGTAATCCTGAATGTGAAAAAACTTCAGCTTGCCGCGGTCGTTCTGCAACATGATGCGGCCCGCGACGCGAACCGTCTCGCCGTCGGTGCCGAATTCCGTCGGGCACTTGTCGCGTGCCACCGCAATCGCCACATGCCCATCAAACCTCTGCCCCCACGGGTCGATGCCGAGAGCTTCCAGGGCATGCAGCTTTTCCAAACGAGCCGCTTCCAAACGATGCGGTTCGGGCAAAGGGTCAGACGATGACGACGGCAACGAGTCAGACATGAGGGCCTCAGAGATCAAAGATAAGTGCGGTCAAACCACAAAATTCAGCGGGGCGGGATAATCGCGATCGCGCCCGCGCAGCGTCAATCAACCGACACCTCACACAACATTCTGCTCAACTGGATTTCGCAGAACGATGTGAGTGCAAACTTCATTCTCAATGCGCTCATTGGCATCTGTGTGGCTCTTGTCTGCTTCGTGGAGTGAATCGCTGCGGAGTTGCTCAGTCATCGTTGTCCGATAAGCTGCCCTCTTCTTGTGATGACTTCGCGACTGAAAAGGACGCCTAAATGACTCTCCCACTCAACCTGGTTCGTTCGATCTCCGTACCGCTCGCGGTCCTCCTCACCTCGTTCTCACTGGCCGTTGCCAGCACAGATGCGGCCGAGCCAGCGGCGTCCGCCGAGGCACGCCTTGCCAAAGTGAAGACCGATCTCAAGAACGAAGACCCGAAAGTTCGGCAGTCAGCGATTGGCTCGCTCGTGCATTCGGATATCTCGTCGAAGTGCTTGGCCGAAATGCGTGCGGCACTCGATGACCGCGAAGGAGCCGTCCGATCAACTGCCGCGACCGCGATCGGCAATCTCGGAGCGGCGGCGATTCCGGCGGTTCCGCAATTGATCGCTGGGCTCAAAAA
This sequence comes from Planctomyces sp., assembly GCA_031387195.1. GTDB lineage: Bacteria > Planctomycetota > Planctomycetia > Planctomycetales > Planctomycetaceae > SXKJ01. The sequence goes on from JANNDA010000208.1 coordinate 7,375, forward strand.
CGATTCTTTCAAAGAAGCACGAGAGACCGCCGCGCGCGCGTTGGGCCGAATCGGCAAAGCGGCTCCCGACGAAAAAACGCTCATCAACCCGCTACGTGCCGCGAGTCAGGACGATGCCGATCCCGTCACTCGCATCGTGGCACATGGAGCACTGGCGATGATCGACATCGAAGTGCCTCAGCAAATCACCTCGCTTCGTAAATACCTGCACCATGACGAAGCCTTGGTGCGGATGAAAGCCTCGCATGCGCTGGGAATGCTCGGTCCAGCGGCAAAAGCGGCGGCTCCGGAAATCGTCAACGTGTTGAAGCTCGAAACGGACCACCATCGCCGTGGCTACGTGGCTCGCGCACTCGGAAGCACCGCTGATCCCGCTTCACTGCCAGTGCTCGAAGCAGCGCTGAAAATGGAAACCGATCCCGGAGCACAAGGCGAAATGCGCGGTGCGATTGCTCGCTTGAAGGCGCTGACGTCGGAGAAGCCGAAGTCGTGAATACGAGTCGTGAATACGGAGAAGCCGAAATGTAGCCGGCTCTCGTCGAGAGCCGTTCGAGCGGCGAGCTTCGCGCGCCGCGTCCGCTCACGGCGAGAGCGGACAACAAATCTTTCGAACATCACGCTTTTGTCGCCAGTACAACATCTGTATAAT
>JANNDA010000210.1:0-1998 GCA_031387195.1 Planctomyces sp.
GAAATCCTCGTCGCCGCATTGCGGGAGTGAGCCAATCATGTTGACGCGATCCCCTCAAATTGTTGTTCGCCGCAGGAATGGCGAGTTCGCTCGCTGGTGGGATCGCGCTGCGAATGGCAACGGCTCGCGATCAGGTGGCGACGTCAGCGAATTGCTCACCGTTCCCGATGAGTTGCACGTCAGCCTGTCGGACTTGTATGCGAATCAAACTCGCTGGTTGTTTACGTCCGTTCGCGACCGGATCGAATTGCTCGACCGCTGTGTCGAGTCGGTTGCCGCCTCTGCACGCAATTGGGTCGATGTCGCTTGCGAAATCAAACAGATCCCGGCGGACAGTCCGTGCCGCGCGGAAGAGATTCTGTCGGGACCAGTGATCGCGTTGCGGTATCTGCGGTTGATGTCGAGAAATCTGCGGGCACTGGAATCTGGTGCGGAGAATCCGCTGCCAGGGCGATTGACTCGATCGGAAGACGGACGTTGGCACGTTCCGGTGTTGCCGATGACGCGAGATCTGTTTGATCCGGTCTGCTTCATGAATTTCAATGCCAACGTGTGGTTGAAGCCGGGCTTGTTTGAAGAGGACGCAATTGCCGCGTCACAGCCGATCGAGAAACACATTCCTTCGACCAGCTTGATTCTCGGTGCGGGAAACGTCACCGGGATCGTTGCGGCTGACTTGCTGGGGAAGCTGTTTCAAGATCAGCACGTGGCCCTTCTCAAACTGCATCCGCTGACGGCTGCGTTGCAACCGGTGTTTGAGGAAGCGTTCGAGCCGCTCATCGAAGCCGGATGTTTGCGACTGCTTTCCGGAGGCGCGGAACTCGGAGCACGTGCGGCTCAGCATCTGTTAGTGGACGACGTTCATGTCACCGGTTCGGCGGCGGCTCATGACGCGATTGTCTGGGGCACGCCGGGTGCAGATCGCGATCAGCGCCGACGAGAGAACGAGCCGCAGCTCGACAAGCCGATCACGAGCGAACTCGGCAACGTCTCGCCGTGGATCATCGTCCCTGGTCGCTACTCGTCGATGCAGTTGCAATCGCAAGCGGAGAATGTCGCCGCGTCAATCGTCAACAACGCGGGCTTCAACTGCGTCTCGACGCGGGTGCTCATCACGTGGAAACACTGGCCGCAACGCGAAGACTTTCTGTCACGTCTGCAAGTGATCCTCAGTCGGTTGCCTCGCCGAGTGGCGTATTATCCCGGCGCAGCCGAACGCTTCGAGCGTTTCACCGGGTGCCACCTCTCTGGCTTAGCGTGGTCGGTCACGTGCGCGGGAGACGAATACGAGGAGCACGGCGTTGAAAGACACAGCCGAGCGGCTCAAACGGAGCATCTGCGGTTGCCGTGGACGCTGTTCCGCGACGTCAATCCGGAAGATTCACCGCTGTTTTGCCGCGAGGAATCGTTCGTGCCGGTCTGTGCAGAGATGCCGCTGGATGCCGCCGACGAATTCGACTTCACCGGTCGAGCGACCGACTTCGCCAACGAGCATTTGTGGGGCACGCTCTGTGCAACTTTGACGGTGTCCGACGGATTTCGACATTCAACTCGTGGACGCAGCGAACTGCACGCTGCGCTGACACGACTCCGTTACGGAACGGTTTGCATCAATCAATGGCCGGGAATCGCTTTCGCTCTGTTGAGTCTCCCGTGGGGCGGTTATCCCAGCGGAACATTACTCAATCCTCAAAGCGGGATCGGTTGGACGCACAATACGTTCGGCCTGCGTTCCATCGAAAAGTCGGTTCTCGAAGGTCCGCTGACAGTCGTCCCCAAGCCGCTGTGGAGTCCGCTGCATCGACATGCGGAACCAATCGCGTGGAATCTCTTCAATCTGTATCACCAACCGTCGCTCCGGCATGTCGCCGAGTTGACCTATTCCGCGTTCGCGTCGATTTTCAAATGATCGATTGTCCGTCAACCCCTTCGGAGTCACAGCCATGACCCAACTTCGCGGCAAACGAGTGCTCATTACAGGTGCTGGACACGGCCTTG
>JANNDA010000217.1:0-14905 GCA_031387195.1 Planctomyces sp.
TCGCTGGCGCGTCGTGCTGGCAGGAGGGGGAAACTTGCTGAAACTGTGGCAGAAATTCTTATTTGAGGCGATGGGAAGCTCGCTTCTTCGCTTGCTCGAACAGATCGGCGGCGGAGACCGGTTTTGGTGCCGGTGCTTGGGGCGTCGGCGCGGGAAGCGGATCGTCGAGGACCGTCGATTTCCGAGTCGAAGCGGAGGCCGGTGCGGAACGCCGTTTGGCCCGAACTGGCCACAGGCTTTCCCACCACGACGGAGCCGCTTGCTTGCGAGGCAGCAAGATCTCTTCAGCCTCCGCCGCGCGAGCCGATCGACGCCACCACGGGAAAGTTTCCCACCACGACAAACGCCGTCCAGCGATTTCCAGCAACAACACGAACAGGCTCGCGGCGAACAACCACGGCAACAACGTGCGAGTTTGCATACTCCGTGGCGGATCGGCCAAGACCGACAAGATGTCGGTGCGTTCGCGACCGTTCGACAACTTCGCAACCTCGGACAACAACTCGCGCCCGGAGGGCAATCCTTGTCGCGGAGCAAATTCGGGCGAGTACGGCAACGTCACGCTCGGCCCGCGCGCGAACTCGCGCGAACCTTGGCCCGCCGCTTTGATCCGTGTGTGATACGTCCCAGTTTGCTCCAGCCGAAAGCGAGCTTGCAGCGAGTTCGGCCCGGTCCACGTGAAGTCGGGCGAGAACGATTTCGTTCGCTCTTCGCCGGGCGGAACCACAAACAACGTCGGCGCGTGCGAGCGATGTTTCTCGCCCCGCTCCGGGTCGAGTTCCACGTTGACGATCGCCTCTTGTCCCTCTTGCTGAGTCGTGACAAACACGTCGTCCGGCGATGTGCTGTTAAGCAGCCAACGAGTTTGTGTCACTAAAAAGTCCGCATAGTCATCCCACGACTTGAACGGCCCCGTGTGCGGGCCATCGACTTCAATCGACAACGCGGCGACGCGCCCCAAACCGCGATACCAGAACGCCAACCACGGCGCGTTGTATTCGTCGGTCGAGATGACTGCTCCGGTCGCTTCCGGCTTGAGGTAACTCAGGTTGTAACCCAGCGTCGGCGGGAACACCGACGAGCCGAAATCTCCCATCAACCGCGCATCGGGGAGCATCTTGCCGTGAATGCCGTCCGCCGGATGCACTTCTTTGTCATGCTTGATGAACGTGTTGCGAGCGATGCTCATCGTGTCTTGTGTGAAAAGACGCGGGAGTTCTTCGGCATCGTTGGTAAACATGATGTTGCCGCCGCCGAGCTTCGCGATGTCCTTCAATAAGTCGGAGTGAACGTCATGGTCCGTGCCGAGACCAATCACGCTGACGGTGATCCCGGCGTCCGTGTACTTCTTCAAGAGCGCGGGATACGCACCGGGCTCTTCGCTGTCGCACGCATCCGAAAACAAAATGATGTGCCGCGTCTGATAGTCCCCCGCTTTCATCAGTTGTTCGCCCGCAGCGACGAGCGCCTCATAAACGAAGATGCCCCCGCCCATGCTTTGAATGCGTAACACCTGCGAACAGATCGCTTCCGGGTCATCGACCGTTCGCATCTCTTGAATCACATGCGGCGAACTATCCACGGCGATGACGGCGACTTTGTCCTGCGGCGACAACATCCTCACGCACTCGGCCGTGCCGAGGTCCGCGAGGTCCATCTTCACTTTGCCCCCTTTGACCGGAGCGGCCATGCTCCCCGACCGGTCCAGAGCAATCGCGATCGCCACGCGGTTCTTGCGATGCTCCTCACGCAACTCCATCGACACCGGCAGGATCTCATCGAGCGGACTCTTGAAGTATCCGCCAACGCCAAAGCTCCGCTCACCGCCAGTCACCAGCAAGCCGCCGCCGAGGTCTTCGACGTACTGTGCCAAACGCTCCATCTTCAGCCGCCCGAAGTCTGCCGCTGGAACGTTCTCGACAATGACCGCGCGGTATCGGACGAGCGAATCTTGCGTCAGCGGATGCGCCTTCGACGCCGCCACATCGACCGGCAACCGAGCCGACTGCAACGCGCGGATCAAATTGTCTTCCGCCCCGTCCGCGTTCAGCACGAGTACGCGCGGAGCAGCTTCCACTCGCACCACACCCGCTCCGAAGTTGTTCTCCTCCAGCGGATCATTTTCTACTTCCAAGACCGCCGAGTAACTCTTCAACCCGCCGTCTTCCAACAGATCGCGAAACAGCACGCGGTTGAGTCCCGGCAGAAAATCTTTTTCGAGCTTCGCGATCTCTTCCCCATCGCGGAGCACTCGCACCGCCCCGTGAACCTCGCGACTGGCATGAACCCAGACCGCAAATTGAAAGGGTTCACGTGGCGAGATGACCTCCGGCAACGCAATCGATTCGATCGCGATATCGCCGATCCGATTGCGTTCAAACAAACGAAAATCAACCGGCACGCCCACCTCGCGAGCCCGTCGCGCGGCCGTCAACGGCGACGCCCCATTCGCCTCACCGTCCGACATCACCAGGATGCGTGCCGGCCGAGCCGGTTCCACCAAGTTCAATGCCGCCGCGATCGCGTCATTCAAATCCGAACCGTCCGGCATCACCGGCCGTGTGTAAGCCCCTTGCTCGCTGTTGCCGTTGAGCGTGTGCTCGACTTCCGCCCGACTGCCAAACGTCACCAGCCCGATCCGATCGCCCGTCTTCCGATTCTTTTCCAGATCGCGAATGAACGACCGAATCGATTCATCCGCCTTACCGGGAAGTGACCGCGACCGATCGGCGACGACCACAATGTCGATCCCCTCGCCCCCCAAATTCCATCGCGGCCCCGTAAACGCCAGCAGCAGTAACAGCAGCAACGTGGCCCGCAGCACGCCGGTCATCCCCCGCGCCTGCCCCCAACGCCGATACGCGAACCCCAGCGGAATCGCCAGCAACAGTAGTTCGGGATATTGAAACTGAACCATGACCGCCTCAAGACGCTGACGAGACCCCAGCAGCGAACGTCATCGTGTTGAGCGGCCACGTGGATGTCAAAGCTGACCTACTTGAAACACATCGCTGAATGGCGCGCGGACTTATAGACTGCTCCGAGTTGTTTCACGAGCCAAGTCTTAGAACCAGAGTCACGCATGGCACACCTTCTGATTATCGACGACGAGCCGAGCATCTGCTGGGGCTTGAAGAAGCTGGCGGAGAGTATCGGGCATACGGCTCGGACAGCTTCGTCCGCAGAGCAAGGTCTGCGTGAAGCCGGTCGTACTCCGCCAGCCGATGTGGTCTTTTTAGACGTGCGGTTGCCGGGGCGAGACGGGCTGTCGGCGATGTCCGAATTGCGAGAGTTGTTACCAGACTCGCCGATCATCGTGATGACGGCACATGGCGAACTCGAAACAGCGGTGACGGCGATCCGTAACGGGGCCTTTGAATATCTGACGAAGCCGTTCGATCTGACGATTGCCGAACGAGTGCTGGATCGAGCGCTCAAGCTGCGGCGACGCGGCGGGAGCATTGTCGAACCGGCGGCCACTCCCGGTCTGCAAAATCAGATCGTCGGTCGCTCGCCCGTGTTGCAAGAGGTCTTCAAACAGATAGCGCTCGTGGCGGGTGCGGAGGCTTGTGTGCTCGTCACGGGAGAAAGTGGCACTGGCAAAGAGTTGGTGGCACGGGCCATTCATCGTTTCAGCCGACGTGGGAAAGTGCCGTTCGTGCCGGTGCATGTCGCCGCGCTGTCGCCGACGCTCTCGGAGAGCGAACTCTTCGGTCACGTTGGCGGAGCATTCGTCGGTGAAGACGGACCGAGAGTCGGCCTGCTCGAACAGGCTCAGGGGGGAACGATCTTCTTGGATGAAGTGGCTGACATCCCGTTGCCGTTGCAGGTCAAGTTGCTGCGAGCGATCGAACAGGGGGAGATTGTGCCAGTCGGTTCTGATCAGCCTCGGCAGGTTGATTTCCGATTGATCTCGGCGACGCAACAAAACTTGCAAGACAAGATCACGGGCGGTTCGTTCCGGCCTGACCTCTATTTTCGCTTGGCCACGTTTCAAATTCCGCTGCCGCCGTTGCGCGAACGAGGAAACGACATTCTGGAACTGACCGAGCATTTCATGACCACGTTGACCGTGAAGAATCAGTTGCCTCGACCGAGCTTGTCGGCGGCGACGAAAACAGAACTGGTTCGGCGAGCGTGGTACGGCAACGTCCGCGAATTGCGGAATGCGATCGAACACGCGGTCATCGTCGTGCGCGGCGGCGTGATCGAACCGGATCATCTGCCGTCTCCCACGCCACCCGCCGGACAGCCGATGTCTGAGTCGCCGACGATCGCTCTGTCGCAGCTCATTCGTCAGTGGGCGGAATCTCAACTGCGCGAAGCGGGTGATCGAGAAGATCTTTACGAGCAGTTCCTCAATCTCGTTGAACCATCGTTGCTGGGCACGGTGGTGAGTCACGAGCACGGTCAATGTGCGGCCGCCGCGCGGAAGCTCGGTCTGCATCGGCACACGTTGCGCAAGAAGCTCGATCAGTACGGGATTGAATGAATGTTGGAGGCAGGGCCACATTGCTGAGATTCGCTGGTTTGCCTTAGCTTTCGCCGTGTTGATCAGGCGAGCGGGCTGACGCCCAATGGCACTTACTTTAGTAGCGGTACGGCGCGAGCCGTCCGGTTGAAGCGAGATCAAACTCGACACAACCGGGCGGCTTGCGCCGCTCCGCTACTCGCCCGGTTCTAAAGTAAGTGCCATTGGGCTGACGCCGCCCCGCTCGCCTGTTTCATTGAGATGCCAAACCGCCAATCCCAGTCAGGAAAGCGAACTCAGCGTGACGGAAACCGTTCAGCAAACCTCCGGCGGATGGAAGCGACATTGGGCTTGGGCGAAGTGGGTTGTCGCGTTGGGAATGATGGCATTCGTGTTGTGGAAACACCGCGAAGGTGTCAGCAAGATTTCCCAGCAGCCACTGCATTGGCCCAGTTTGCTGGCGGCGTTTGGTCTCTGTAGCGGAGCGATCGTCTTGACGTTTTTCCGCTGGTACTTGCTGGTCTGGGGTCTGGGCTTTGCGTTTCAGATTCGCGACGCGCTGCGGTTGGGATTCATCGGTTATCTCTTCAACTTTGTGGCACCGGGGGCCGTTGGTGGCGACTTGGTCAAAGCGGCGATGATCGCGAAGGAGCACCCCACTCGACGCACAACCGCGATCGCGACCGTGCTGCTGGATCGCATTTTGGGGTTGCTGGCCTTGTTCATGATCGGAGCTTGCGCGGCGTGTTCGCAGTGGACGATGATTCGCCAGCAGTCTGAACTGAAGGGGGTCGTGTGGCTGCTGGCCGGAGGGAGCGTGGCGGGATTGATCGGGCTCACGCTGATGCTGATTCCGGCGGTGATGCGGCTGAGTTTTTGGCGGTTCTTCACGCAACTGCCGAAGGTGGGGCATCTGATCGGAGAACTGATTGAGGGAGTCCGGTTGTATCAAGCTCGACCGCGAGTGTTGCTCGCGGCGTTGGGGGTCAGCTTGATCGGTCACTTCGGCACGATCTCGTCGTTCTATTTCAGCGCCCGAGCCGTCGGCGGCAGCACATTCGTGCCGAGCTTTCTGTCGCACTTGTTTTTCATTCCGGCGGCGGAGTTCATCGGAGTCGTGCTTCCCGTTCCCGGCGGCATCGGTGCCTTGGAATGGGCGGTCGAGCGGTTTTATCAACACGCGGATGCCGCGGCTGGCACTGGCATCCTGACCTGTTTGGCGTATCGAGCCGTGACGCTCGCCATCGCACTGATCGGTGCGGGGTATTACCTCACCGCGCGGCGTGAAATCGCGGCGGCGATGCTGGATCAACCTCTGTCGCCTGTCGCAGAGTCAAATGGTTCATAGTGGTCGGGCCAAGCCAGCGCGGTTCTCTTGGCGGACAACATCGAGCAACGCATCAAGGCGACCGGCTTCCAAGTCGCCCTCAATCTGTTGATCCCAAACCAGCTGGTGATAATCCGCCAGCCATGTGACCAATGTCTCCAATTCTTGGGCAGGAAGTTCAGCGATTGCCGCTTCAATTTCTTGGATGCTAATTTGGTTTTCCCTTTCATAAAGCTCTGGCCCCCGACTGCCGCGAGACTCATGCTCGGATCACGACAGTCCGCAGCGTCGAGTAAAAACAACATCCCTGAAAGGCGGCGGTTTCGCAGGATTTGGGAAACGCTACTCCGCCAGCACTGGCGCTTCGATCGTCTCAAACAAGAGCGGGTGCTCGCTGTTGTGGTCGCCGACTCGGAAGCGGACTTTGCCGTCGAGCACATCGGCCAGAAGATCTCCGCAAACTTCGGCACGCCAGCCTTGAGCCAAACGTGGTGGCGGTTGCTTCGAGTTCTTCTTCGTATGCCAGCGGACAAGATTCTTCAGGTCGGCGGTTGTGCCGACCAAGCTCAGTGCGACTTTCATTTCGGAGCAGCGATTCGCCAAGACGATTTGCAACAGCTTGCTGAGGATGTGATCTTCGGAACTCGATTCCGGAGTCGGCATCGGCTTGGGAAGTTGTGCATCGGGCAGGGCGACGCCACGAGTAATGCAGTCGGCGAGTTCGGCGGCATGTTTTTTGAAGCCGGGTCGGTTCATGTCGCGTGTGGCGAGAACGGCTTCGGCGTTTTTCGGCTGGCGCAGGGCCATATCGACGATCAAGTCGTCTCGCAAGATGCGGCGAATCGGTTGATCTTTGGTCGTGGCTTCTCGTTCTCGCCACTGAAATAGCTCACGGGCGACAGCCAATTGACGCGGCTTGAGCTTTTGCAGGCCGCCGAGCTTTCGCCAACTTTCGTCGTTTCGCTCGGACTCCAGATCATCGATCAGGCGAACGAATTCCGCTTCCGCCCAGTCGAGTCGCTTGAGCCGCTTGAGGGACGCCTGCTGTTTCTTCCAGACATCAATCAAGTGCCGCACGTCATCGACGGCGTACTCCAGTTGTTCCGGCGAAAGCGGACGGCGTCGCCAGTCGGTTCGCGTTTGATGTTGGCTCAACTTATTTCCGAGGATCCGCGACACCAGCGATTCATAGCCGACCGGATACGTCGTACTCCGCAGTCCTTCGGCTAATTGCGTATCAACCAAACGCTGTGGCCGACGCTCGCCGAGGTTGTAGCAGAAGCGGATTTCCTCACGCCCGGCATGGACGATGATCGTGGTTTTGTCGTCGGCCATGATGTCCCACCACTCGGACAGATCATGAACTCGATACGGATCGACCGCCACGGAACGCTCGGGAGTCGCCAGTTGGAGCAAGCAGAGTTCCGGCAAATAAGTGTGCTCGGAGACGAACTCGGTATCAAACGCGACGACGCCAGCCGAGCGAATATGCTCACAGAGTTCGCTGAACGCGCTCTGGTCTTCGATCAATAGCTGTGTCTCCGCAGGCATCCGCACCACTCCGTTGAGCAGACTTTACCCCGCGTGTTCGCGTGGGCAAAACCGGCCGCTGCCAGCTCGACGAGTCGTCGTAACTCGGTTGGGCGAGCATGTTGACATCGAAGCGAACGGCTCGCAAGCGATGCGGCTAGCCGCGATTATTCATGGTCCGAATGTACCCCGATGCGTCCGCGAGGGCGTCGTCACGATTCGCCCTCGCTGACGCATCGGGTTACATCGCGGCACGCCGCGTCCTCCATGAATAATCCCGGTTAGGCTCGCCAATTGTCTCGCTCAAGTCGGTGTTGAGAGACATTCTGGACTTTGCCGAACCGGCCTTCGTAGAATCCTCGCCGTTTCCCGCCCCCGTTCGCTTCGGCGTAGGCCGATGCCCCGCCCCGATATCGCCCACCTCACAATTCAAAGGTCACGGCATGAGGTCTTGCGCCCCAACCTCGTTCTCTGTCTACGCTGGCCGTGTCTCGCCGGTGCTACTGTTTTTGATCCTCGCTGGCATTGGGGTTTTGCCCGGCTGTCAAAAGCAGGATGAAATCACGCGCTACACGGTGAAAAAACTATTACCGGTCGAAAAGGAAGCTGCGGCTGATCCATCGGCGAGAGACGACGTGTTTCCAATGTCGCGTTCTGGCGATCAACAGGAGCCTTCCGCCGACCAAGGGCCGCCCGATCGAGATCGAATGCTCGCGGCGATCGTGCCTCACGGAAAGATGGCCTGGTTCTTCAAGATGACCGGCCCGCGCGAGGCCGTTGCAGACAAGATGGAAGACTTCTTGTTGATCATCGGGTCATTGAAATTCGCGGAGGGAAATGATTCGCCACCCGAATGGAAACTGCCGGAAGGCTGGACGTCAGAGAAAGGGAACGGGCTCCGGTTCGCCACACTGCGAGTGAAATCTGCGGATGAATTGCTCGAAGCGACGGTGATTCCGCTCCCCGCTGAAGACCCAACCGCGGCTGATTACGTGCTGAGCAACGTCAATCGCTGGTGTGAGCAATTGGGAATTCCCGCGCTGAAGAAGTCCGATCTCACGGCAGAACAACGCCCGAAGAATGTGGAAGTCAAACAGATCGAGGCGGCTGGAACGACGGTCACGCTCGCAAATCTGGTCGGTCGCCAAAAATCCGGTGACATGGGCAACGCACCGTTTGCACCGTTCGCCGGTGGCAAGAAAGCACAGCCGAAGACAAAACCCGCTGATCAACCACGTGAAGTTGCCGGGCTCCCGCAGTGGGCTGTTCCCGAAGGCTGGAAAGAATCCGAGGGAAATCAGTTCTCGTTGGCCGCTTTCGTTGTTCAAGACGACGGCAAGTCGGTGAAGACGACGGTGAGCCGCGCAGGAGGCGACTTGTTGGCCAACGTGAATCGCTGGCGCGGGCAGTTGCAGTTGGCAGACTGGTCCAAAGAAGAGTTCGTCAAAGCGATCAAAACCCTGACCGTTGATGGCGTCGAATCGCCGTTGGTGGAACTCGTCGGGACAGACGCTCGGACGAATCAGCCGTCGTGTACTTTGGGAGTCATTGTCCCACGCGGCGAGCAAGCCTGGTTTTTCAAACTCACGGGTGATGTCGGATTGGCTCAGCGTGAGAAGTCAAACTTCGAGAAGTTCGTGCAATCGGTGAAGTTCCCCAAGTAGGAGCCAGCTCATGGCAACTGATATTTTGAATGACAATCCACGAACCGATACGCCGGAAGAATCTCATGGATTTTCCCTGCAAGCGACCACCGCTTTGGGACCAACGCTGGTCGCGATCCTCAAGCCGTTGGCCTCGCTGAAGCTGACCGTCGCGTTGTTGGTGATGTCGATCTTCATCGTGCTGGCAGGGACGATGGCTCAAGTCGATAAAGACATTTGGCAGGTCGTCGATGAATACTTTCGCTGTCTGGTGGCGTGGATTGACTTGCAGATTTTCTTTCCGCCTTCGTTCTTTCCGAGCAAGCCCAACATCCCCGATTGGATGGTGATTCCATTCCCAGGCGGCTGGCTGATCGGCGCGTTGATGTTCTTGAATCTGGCAGCCGCACATGGCCTGCGTTTCAAACCACAGGCATCGGGTGCCCGCCTTTGGGGTGGGTTTGGAGTCATCGGACTCGGCGCTGTGACGACGTGGTTGGTTGTGGTCAGCGGTACCAACTCGGACGGCATTCAGGCCGAAAGTTGGATCTCGTGGGGTTCGATCTGGTTGTTGTTCAAACTGGGTCTGACGGCGACTGTCGCGGCCATGTTCAACATGCTCACGAAACTTCGGCCCAAGGATTCGACCGGGACTTCGCCATTTGAATTCGTCAAATCAACACAGGGAATCGTGGGAACCGCGTGTAGCGTGGGGCTGGCAATTCTCACTTTTTGGCTGTGGTACGAGGGTGAAGATGCACAGCTCGACGATTCTTCGATGCGGATTCTGTGGCAGTTGGTGAAGGGGACAATCGCGGGTCTCGTGTTGCTGGTTGGCAGCTGGATGGTTTTTAAGAAGCGAGCTGGCGTGGTGCTGATTCACGGCGGGATAGGCCTGATGATGCTCAGCGAGTTGCTCGTAGGAATGACGGCAGTTGAGAGTCAGATCTCGCTGTCCGAAGGGGAAAGATCCAACTTTGCTCGCGACATTCGGTCGTTTGAATTGGCAATCGTTGCACCGGTGGAGACCGATTCGGAAACGCACGCCGTCATCCCGGCTGCGAGATTGCTGGCCTCTCTCAAAGCGGAGTCCAAGATCTCGCACGACCTGCTGCCATTCGATGTGCAAGTGATTGAGTTCTTCAAGAACGCCCAAATGCGCGGCGTGGAAGAGAAAGATAAGAATCCGGCAACCGAGGGACTTGGAAAGACACGACTCTTGGAACCGGTATCAGCCTCAACAGGAACCGACTCTGATAGCAAAGTCGATTTTCCAGCCGCCTACGTGAAGCTCACCAAGCGTGGGACGGATGATGTCATCGGTACTTACGCCGTCAGCGTCAGGCTGTCAGAGGCGGAGCGGGCGGACCACATCACCGTCGATGGCAAGACATACGATTTGTCACTCCGATTCAAACGGCACTACAAACCCTACATCGTCGAGTTGCTCGATGTTCGCAAAGACGACTACATCGGAACCGACACGCCGCGCAACTATTCGTCCGACATCCATCTGCTCGACACGGCTCACGGCAGCGAATTGACGTACCATATTTGGATGAACAACCCCCTGCGTTACGCGGGTGAGACGTTCTATCAAAGCGGCTACAACAAAGATTCGTTGACGGGTATCGAAGGGACATCGTTGCAACTGGTGACCAACACCGGTTGGATGATTCCCTACGTGGCCTGCATGATCGTCGCGGTCGGCATGTTGACGCATTTCAGTGTCACGCTGCTGCGATTCTTGGATCGTCGCACGCGAGAAACTCAACCGATTGAAGCGGCCACCGGCAGTCTCAGCTTGGGCGGAAAAATCTCGGCGACCGAGATCTCTGGTAGCAGTCGCGGCGCGAAAAACGTCCCGGTGCGAAAGTCGAAGTCTTCCGAAGTCGTTCCGCCGAATTCGTCGGGACCAGCGTGGATTCCGATTCTCGTGGTTGCGGTGATGTCGCTGTATGTCGCCAGTAAAGCACGCCAGCCACAAGTGGGACCGAATGACTTCGATTACGGCGCGTTCGGCAAGTTACCCATCGTGGCAGATGGTCGAGTCAAACCGATCGACACGTATGCTCGCAACACGTTGCGAATCATCTCAGGCAGCGAAACGTACAAAGACAGTGAGGATCGGTTGCAACCGGCGATCCGTTGGTTGTTGGATGTCATCGCTCAACCTGAGCAGGCGAAGAATCACAAAGCGATCCGCATCGACAATCTCGACGTGACCGAGGCGTTAGGGCTCAAGCCGCGCAAAGGTTTCAAGTACGCCCCTGCCGAATTCTTGGAACATGCCGACGAAAAAGATTTGAAGTTCAAGGAGACTCGCTTCGGGAAACTGGCGGCTCAAGCGGACCAAGCTCGTCAAAAGAAGACCAGCAACCTGAGTGTTTCAGACCGCAAGGTCTTGGAGTTCGAGCGCAAATTCGGCAGATATGACACTCTGACGTACTTCCGTCGCACACCGGAGCCAGATACGGAGGCACCGGAATTCAATCTGCTGTCAGCTCATCGACTCCTTGGTGCGCTGAAACAGCGCTCGATGCCGCTCGTCGTTCCGCCCCGCAAAGCAGCTCACGATAAGACGTCGAATGCCGGTGACTGGCTCCCCTACTCGTTGGCGAACTATTTGGAGCCGATCGAAACCGACAATGGGCATCAAGCGTGGGCCAAAAAGCTTCATGACGTGCTCGAGGAGCGAGTGGTCCCGATGCTGAAGATGCAGGCGGGGCGTCGAGATGTCAGTGAAGAGCAATTCATGGAAATTCAGCGCGAGCTGAAACAAAACCAAGACCTCAAGGAGTGGCTGTCTTCACGCTATCTGCCCAGTGATTCCAAGCAGAAGCAACCGGCGGGAGCCTTGCCGGCCAACAATGCGGTGGCCGCGTGGACTGATATTCTCGGCGCTTACGAAGAAGGAAACGCCGCGAAGTTCAATCGAGCGGTCGCCTCGTATCAAGCAGAACTCGATGGCCGCTCGTTGCGTGAGGTGAATTTGAACCGAGTCGGGTATGAATGGTTCTTCAACCAATTTCAGCCGTTCTTTCTGGCGTCGATGCTGTATGCCTTCGTGTTCTTGGTGGCGACATTGTCTTGGTTGGGTTGGACCAACACGCTCAACCGCACGGCGTTTTGGATGACCTGCTTCACGCTGGCGTTGCACACGTTTGCGATGGTCTCGCGGATCTACATTTCCGGTCGGCCTCCGGTGACGAACTTGTATTCGTCGGCGGTTTTCATCGGCTGGGGCACGGTCGTGTTGGGGCTGATCCTGGAATGGGTCTATCGCATGGGGATCGGCAACGTGGTCGCTGCGGTGACCGGATTCGCGGCGCTGCTCATCGCACACTATCTGGCTGGTGATGGCGACACCTTTACGGTGTTGCAAGCGGTTCTCGATACACAATTCTGGTTGGCCACGCACGTCGTGACGATCAACCTCGGTTATTCGACGACGTTCCTCGCCGGCATGTTGGGACTCTTGTACGTCCTCCGCGGCTTCTTCACTCGCTCGCTGACGCCAGATGTCGAGAAGAACGTCTCCCGCATGATTTATGGAACGCTTTGCTTCGGCATCTTCTTCAGCTTCGTGGGTACGGTGCTGGGCGGTCTGTGGGCCGACGACAGTTGGGGGCGTTTCTGGGGCTGGGATCCCAAAGAGAACGGCGCGCTGATTATCCTGTTGTGGAACGCCGTCGTCTTGCACGCCCGCTGGGATGGCATGGTCAAGGACCGTGGTATGGCCGTGCTGGCGATTGCCGGCAATATCACCACCGGTTGGTCCTGGTTCGGCGTCAACGAACTGGGAGTGGGCCTGCACAGCTACGGGTTCACCGAGGGAGTGTTACTGTCACTCGGCGTCTTTGTGCTCACTCAGATCGCCGTCATCATCGTGGGCTGTATGCCCAAGAATATGTGGGCCAGCTTTCGGAAAGTTGACGAACAGATCAGCGCCTAATTCTGCCGATCCACTGAGCCTCGACACGTCCGTCTGACGTGCCGAGGCTATCCATTCTTCCGATTGCAGCGAGCCGACTGGATGAAAATCGGGCAGCGAGCAAGTCGCCACTCGTCAGCTTGGGGATGTGCCGATACACTGCCGCGACTCGTTTTGGCGAGGCGGAGGTGTGCTCGGCCTTGTCACAGAATCAATCGTTAGAACCCTGCTTTATTGGCTCAGCCAAAGGAATCCGATCGTGGCCACAGCTCCTTCCACGGCACCGAATGTTGCTCCACCGAAATCTGAGAAGAAACCGATGAATGGGGCCGACGTGCTGGTCGAGGCTTTGGTCCGCAACGGTGGAGATACGATCTTCGCCTATCCGGGCGGAGCGTCGATGCCGTTGCATCAAGCGTTGCTGCGACGCTCGGAAGACATTCGCACGATCCTGCCTCGGCATGAGCAAGGAGGCGGATTCGCCGCTCAAGGGGTCTCGCGAACGACGAACAAAGTCGGCATGTGCATGGCCACCAGCGGTCCCGGCGCGACGAATCTCGTGACCGCGATTGCCGATGCGAAGATGGACTCGATCCCGCTCGTGGCGATCACCGGCCAAGTGCAGCAAAAGGTGATCGGCACCGATGCGTTCCAAGAAACGCCGATCGTCGAGATCTGCCGAGCGATCACCAAGCATTACTACATGATCACGGCGGACGACTGGCGCGAACCGGAAGATGTCCAACAGGCGATCCGCAATATCCCGCGCATCGTCAACGAGGCGTTCTATCTCGCGAAGACTGGCCGGCCGGGACCGGTGCTGATCGACTTCCCGCGCAACATTCAGATCGCAGTACTTGAAGGTGAGATCGACTGGAATCCGCCGATGAACCTGCCGAGCTACCATCCGGAACGCCGAGTGGCCGCTCCCGAACAGATCAAACAAGTCATCGCGGCTGTCAAACATGCCAAGCGTCCGATCCTGTATGTCGGCGGCGGTGTGATCAACTCCGACGCGTCCGATGAACTGACCAAGCTCGCGAAGCGGACCAAGATTCCCGTCACGATGACGGTGATGGGCTTGGGCGCGTTTCCTGGCGAAGATCCGCAATCGTTGCACATGTTGGGGATGCACGGAACGGTGTATGCCAACTACGCGATCAACGAAGCGGATCTGCTCTTGGCGTTCGGTGTGCGGTTTGACGATCGGGTCACGGGCAAGCTCGAAGAGTTCGCCAAGCATGGCAAGATCGTGCATGTGGACATCGACCCGTCCGAAATCCACAAGAACAAAGAGGCTCACATCCCGATCGTGGCCAACGTCAAAGAAGTATTGGTGCAGATCAATGCCGCACTGACCGAAGCCGACTTGCCGCAGATTGATGACTGGGTCAAGCAGTGTGCCGACTGGAAGGCAAAATTCCCGCTGGTCTGCAAAGAGGAACAGAACGATTTCATCTATCCGCAAGCAGCGATCACGGAGCTGTGGCGACAGACGAAAGATCGCGACACGTATGTTGCGGTCGGCGTCGGCCAGCATCAGATGTGGGCCGCTCAGTACTACAAGTTCAATCGCCCGAAGCGCTGGATGAGCAGCAGCGGCCTGGGGACGATGGGTTTCGGCCTTCCTGCCGCGATGGGCGCTCAAGTCGCGCACCCGGAAAGTATCTGCATCGACATCGACGGCGACGGCTCGTTCCTGATGAATATCCAAGAACTCGCCACGCTGCACTGCGAGAAGCTGCCGGTCAAAGTGCTGTTGCTCAACAATCAGAACCTCGGCATGGTGATGCAGTGGGAAGACCGCTTCATGCAAGGGAAGCGAGCTCATACCTACCTCGGCCCGATCGATCATCCAGAAGCGCTCGGACAAGGAGATGGTTCGATTGGCGTGACGTACCCGAACTTCACGCAACTGGTGCAGGGTTTCGGAGTGATGGCCAAGCAAGTCCTCAACAAAGGCGACCTGCCCGACGCGATCGCCGAGATGCTCGCGCACG
>JANNDA010000233.1:0-1524 GCA_031387195.1 Planctomyces sp.
CCTCTTCACAGACTCCGCCGCCGGTCGAGCGTTTGGTGTTCACGCCGCCGATCGACATTTACGAAACCGACGATGGCCTGTTGCTGCGAGCCGACTTGCCGGGCGTCTCGCTCGACACGCTGGAGCTTCAGGTTCAAGACAACAAGCTCACGCTCTTCGGCCGGATGCAGCCTAGTATTCCTGAGGGCGCGCGGTTGTTGCACCAAGAGTTCGAGACCGGTGATTTTCTACGATCGTTCATCCTCAGCGACGAAGTGGCTCACGAACGGATCTCGGCGAAGCTCACGAACGGCGTGCTGGAGGTGCTGCTGCCGACAGCCCCGAAGGCCGAGCCACGCCGCATTCAAGTGCGGACGAATTGAGCGACATCTTCGACCGCCGCTGCTGACGTGAAGTGGTACAGAAAAATTCCGGCGGCGACGGCGACGTTCAACGAGTCGGCATCCTGCATCGGAATCGTCAAACACCGATCGCACAGTTCCAGCCACTCTGGTCCCAGTCCGTGAGCCTCATTGCCGAAGAGCAATGCCAGCCGCGGACGGCGCGTCGTGTGAGCCAGCGGTTCCACGTTTGTCATTGCCAGCGCTGCTTTATTCGCTGACTGCGGCGTCCCTTCGTCCGTCGGGTCTAAGTTTTCCACGACAGTGGCCGCGAGTTGAACGTGCCACTCGGTTTTCAACCGCAGTAAGTCCGCTCTCAGATCTCGGCTTTGGATGATTGGCAGCGTGAGGGCGTTGCCCATCGAGACGCGGAGCACGCGGCGTGAAAATGGATCACCACAGGCCGGACCTAGCAACAGGGCATCCACTCCGAAGGCCGCACTCAAGCGGATCAAAGTGCCGATGTTTTCCGGATCATTCACGTCCGGGCAAACCACAAGCGTCGTCCGTTCGCCGAAACGGCCTGCGATGTCATCTAGCTGCAAGCTCGGCTTCCGTAGCGCACAGGCCATCGCGCCGCAATGAAAGTTGTAGCCGACCAAATCGGCGACAAGCGTGCGCGGCAGCTCGAACACCGGCACTTCCGGCGGCAACCACGGTTGAAATTCCTCGTAGCGCCCAGCGCTGATCAATACGGACTCGACAACATAGTCGCTCGCGAGCAAGCGTTTGACCAATCGCGATCCTTCCGCCACGAAGCGACCTCGCCAACGCGAATGCCGAATCGCTTTGACATCACGATACACCTCTAGACGCGGGTCATCGAGCGATTTCATTGGGATCAAAGGCATGGCGTGATTTCTGTCGTGGGAGTGTGCCCACAAATTCTGGAGTTTGAAAACATCTTCGTGTCCCGCTGAGGCGTGGAGATCTTGAGGCGGGCTACGCCTGCAACCCAAGTCTGCTATTGGCGATGGCGTTTTCAGTGCCGACGAATCTTCTCACGAAAACAAGACTTTCACCGATCTGCACTTTCTGGGATTCGGGGATTCTACACAGCGAGCCTGAGCAGTCGTTGCAAGAGGGATCGGATTTTCTTGGTGAGCGTGGCGTTGTCGGAGGCGTGCGAAAAATCGTTCAGGAG
>JANNDA010000277.1:0-1842 GCA_031387195.1 Planctomyces sp.
GGGCGGCACGATCAGACTCGCTTCGGCGTGTTTGCCGGCGGTGACGAGTTCGTCGCTCTGTTTACGTTCGGATTGCAGCAGGCGTTCGGCGTCTTCGACCACGCTGATCTCGTCGCGGTCGCGGGTATTGAGCGTGACGTAACCCACGAGCAAACCGTTTTCGCTTTTGATTTCTTGCGGGCCGATGCTGAACGTGAGCTTGGCGACTTGCGCAATCGGAATGTGAGCGCCGGTCGATGTCGGGACGAGGATGTGCTCCAAGTCGTCGAAGCGTTCGCGCAGCTCGCGCGGGTAGCGGACGCGGATCGGGTAGCGTTCGCGGCCTTCGACGGTGGTCGTCAGCCGTTCGCCGCCGATCGCGATTTCGATGACATCTTGAATGTCGCGGATGCTGACTCCGTAGCGTGCGGCGGCTTCGCGGTCGATCTCGTATTCGAGGTACGGCTTGCCGACGAGCCGATCGGCGACGACGTCCACCGCGCCGGGCACTTTCTTCAGAAGCTGCTCCATTTGCAGGCAGACTCGTTCGATCTCCTTCAGGTCCGAGCCGTAAACCTTGACTCCCATCATCGCGCGGAAGCCGGTTTGCAGCATGACCAGCCGCGTTTGGATCGGCTGCAACCAAGTGGGCAGCACGCCGGGGATCGCGGCTTTCTGGTTCAGCTCTTCGAGGATTTCGGCTTTCGTGATGCGACGCTCTTCGGGCCAAGCGAATCGCAACGCGGGGCGGCACCAATTGAGCCACGCTCGGTCGCTGTGCCAGCGCGGTTGCGGCAGCGTGCGCCAATCGTCTTCTTGTATTAGCGTGACGATGGTCTCGATCATGCTGATCGGAGCGGGATCCAGCGACGATTCGGCGCGGCCGACCTTGCCGACGACGTCGCGTACTTCCGAGACCGTGCGGATGGCGAGGTCTTGCTGTTTGATGACCTCTTCTGCGATGGTCAGCGAGGCCGACGGCAAGATCGACGGCATGTAAAGGAGCGAGCCTTCGTCCAGCGGCGGCATGAACTCGCGGCCGATGCCGGGGAACGTCTGTTCGAGTCGCTGCCAACCGCTGGTCTTCGTGATGTCGATGCCGGCGACTCGGAACGTCGCTGAGATCGGAATACCGATGACACCAAAGCCCAGCCACAAGGTGAACCCCAACGCAATCACGCACACCGGGATCGTCAGGAACGTTCCTTTGTGGGCCAGCACCCAGCGCAGTGTCGGACGATAGACCTTGAAGATGGCTTGCGAGACGCGGTTCTCTTCCAGTGGGATGAGTTTTTCGCGCCCCATACGATAGACCAACGCGCCGACGAGGAAGCCAACTCCCAGCGCCGTCGGCCAGCCACTCCAGGTTGTGCCGAGGTCGAGACCCCACACGAGCGCGAGCCGCAACGCAATCATCGCGGTCACGCCAGCCAAGACGCCAAACAACAGAGAACGCCGACGCGACCACGTCACCGGTTTCAACAAGTAGTAACTCAGCACGGGGACGACAGTGATGGCGAGGATGACGGACGCCGCGATTGCGAACGTCTTCGTGTACGCCAACGGTCGGAACATTTTTCCTTCCGGCCCGGTCAACGCGAACACGGGAATGAACGACACGACCGTGTTGACGACCGCCGTGACGATGGCACCGCCGACTTCGGTCGAGGTGTCGTAAACGGTCGCGAGGTAACTGTTCGCCGGGAGGGCGGGAGCCTCGCGCTGACTTCTAGGCACATCTTTGGTTGGTTTGGTTGAGCTCACGTTGGTAGCGAAGTTTGGCGATGCGTGCCCCATCGACCATGAGTTGGAGTTTTTCCCAGCCGCGCCAGAGGATGAGCCAGCCGGGCGGAGGACTACTTT
>JANNDA010000355.1:0-16891 GCA_031387195.1 Planctomyces sp.
ATCAGCTTCACGACTTGCTGTAAGTGACGAGCAGCTGCGTCCGGATGTCCGCAACTCATGTAGTGATAGGCCAGCAGGAACCGCGAGGCGGCGTCCTGAGGATTCTCTTTGGTGAAGCCTTCCAATGTCCGAAGCTGTTCCGTGTAGATGCTGACGCTGGCGTACATGCTGCTCAGCGTCGTCCAATCCCAACCCGGACCAACGGCCAGGACCGAATGAATCGTCGCGGCCGATTGCTGGTAATCCTGTCTCGCGAAAAGCACCAGCGATCGGAACTCGTGCAACACGGCATCGTCGGGATACTGAGCGATCCCCTTGTTGATGATGTCGAGAGCCGCGTCGTAATCGTTCTGTTGGAACGCGGCGTCGGCGTTATTCAGCACTTCGCCCGCCGAGTTCGGATCGTTGTCGGCGATCACAACCGAACTGTTGTAGGAGACGGGAATCGGCTGCGCGTAGTTGTAGTTGCCGTATGACCCGTAGCTGTCGATGTAGTACGGATTTGAGTACCCCAGATAGCCGCTGTTGTAGTACAGCGATCCGAGCCCCCAACCACCCATCCCCCATCCGAGCGGGCGATAACCATAGCCACCGTAACCACCACCATACCCGTAGCCATTTCCTAAGCCCCAGCCGCTGCCATAGCCGCCACCGTATCCATAATTGGAGCCGCTCACGTAGCCACGACTTGATCCAATATTAATTCCAAAGCCGCCGATATTGACGGAAACTCTTGGACGCGATCCGTAAACCACGCCGGAGCCGCCATCGTAGCCTCGGTTACCGTTCCAATAGCCGTGATACCCTGAGTGCCGGTAATAAGCCGGTTGATACGAGCTATGGCCGACATGGAAGTCGCGGTTGTTGTAGTTGACCGTGTTGCCGACGAAGGGCTGATTACTGATGCGCGATCGGTTGATGCCGGAGCGCTGCGTCGCCGCTCCGACACCAACATTGCCTCGCAATCCTTGATCGCCGTGGCGAATCGCGCCGGACTGTCCATCGCCCCGTGTGATCACTCCTGGATTCGCACCGATTCGCGGACTCGCTGCCGGTTGGGCGGTGACTCCGGGCTGCCTGCCAGGATTCGGCTGACTGAACGACGGAGCGCGATTGATCGGGGCCTGGTCGGGACCACGCCCCGCGGGTTGACGCGGTGCGGCGATCGACGGCGCATGAATGCCCCCTTTACCTCCACCGGATGGTTGTGCTCGGACAGCGTTGCCAGGTTGCTTGGCTTCTCCGCCGCCATGTGGCTTGTCGCCACCTTTTCGACCGCCATCGCTGGCTTGAGGTTTCTTATCTCCACCTTTATTGCCGTCCTTCGGGTCGGCGGCAAAGCCCTCAGCGAGCAGGCCCGCTGAACTGAGTGAGAGTGCAATTCCGCAAACGAGTGCGGTTTTCCAAGACGTCTGTTTCATGACAGGATTCTCCAAAAGAGTTGTGCGTTGTTGACACTCGTTTAACCGCAAGCCACAGGCGTGCGCGTCGGAGCATCAAAGGTGTTCGATTTCACGCGCACGCCTAAGGCTTGCGGTTAAACGTCAATTACTTTTGATCAGCCGCGATCACCGGTACGGGAGTAGGTGCTTGGCGGACGATCGTGATCACCTCGCTGTCGGGCTGTTGCACCCCCGCGATTTCGTGATGCACCGACTGCCAAGTCATGGTGTGGTCGTTGACGAACGTGTAAATGCTCGTGCTGGAGGTGGTCTGGCCGTCGGCGGTCACGCCGGTGGATTTCAGCACCCAGTTGTCGCCGGCTTGATGCCAGAGGCCATCGCTGTAGGCTCCTTCGGAATCGAAGATCCAAGCGCGGAGCTTGCCGGTCAGCGGATCCCAGCCAATGCGTTGAGTTCCACTCATCGCTTCTTGTCCGGCGACTTGAATGGTGAACTTGCGCAGCAAGAAGTTGCCGCTATCGACCGACTGGCAAGAGAAGACGACCAGTGAGTCGTCCCCTTCATCCACCCAGTCGCCGACTAACCAACTGAGCTGTTGCAGTTGCGAGCGGTGCAGTCTGCGATTCTTTGGGGCATGGTCGCGCACGCTGGCCGCGAGCCACTTGCCGTCGGTCTTCACATGCACGGCGGTGTAGAGGCTTTCGATGGTTGGCTCGCCCGCTGTGCGAGTGATCGTCGTGGTTCCGTCCTCGATCGCGATGCCGGGACTGATGAATCGAATCGAGTCGACGTTCATCGTCAGCTTGCAGCCGGGGTTCTCGGCGAAGAATTCGGTCATCGAATCTTCGATGGCTGCTCGACCATGAAAGACGTTTCCCAACTCGTCGATGTATTCGGCATCGACGGTGAAGTAAGCCGCGATCGCTTTGGCGTCCCCTTGCCCATAGGCCTTCAAGAACGCATCGTCCATCTGACGGATCGCCAGTTCATCGGCCGATCGCTGAGTTGCAACTGGCGGACTGGCGGGAGTTTTTTCGATAGGCGTGGTGTTTGTTGTCGAATCGGCCTTGATGGTCGGTTTGGCGTTGGGTTTCTCGATCGCCTTCGTGTTGGCCTGCGGCGTAGGTTGAATCGCCGCCTTTTCGGCGCGTTTCGGGACGACCTTCTCGTCGGCCGCACCGAAGCAGACCAGCCCAAACAAAAGGGAGGCTCCGGAAAGAATCAAAGTCGTACGCATGGTGTCTGCCTTTCTTGAACCGCCCAAGGCGGTCATCATGAGAACTGTTCTGTTATGGAAGCATTCGTGAGCTGGAGACTGAACGAGTACCTGCTCCACGGCCCGTCAATTGTTTGAGTGCGTTGGACCAGACGTCTTCAGACCGGCTGGGGGCACCTTGGACGCCCGGTCCCTTCGCACAATGCAACTTCAGTTGCATCCAGTTGCACATGACTTCGTCGCATCCTTGGCTTTGTCGAGCGCCTTCTGAGCGGTTGCGACTTGCTTGGCCTTACCGACGGCCTGATCGATCTTGCCTTCTTTGCGAAGGCTGTTGTTGTCGGTCAGAGCGCCGGCCGCTTCCTTGATGCGGCCTTTCACTTCGTCTGTCTTGCCACTCATGATGGTGGTTCCTTTTTCGAGAGGTTGTTGGAAAACGTTTCGTGGCAGTTCATCGTTTCGAGAACGTGTGACGCATTGAGAGCATCAGTTGCTTGGAACCGGCGCGGGTGCGGCTTGCTCCACGGGCGGCTGTGGAGCTGAGAAGCTCGCAGGATGGACCGAAATGGCGCACGCAGATTGAGCGCTACAACAGGTGGCACTGGGATTGCAGCTAGTATTCGTCGTGACGTGGCTCACCGGCTGCGTCTGTTGGCAGCCGTAGTTCACAACTTGTTGGTGACCGCAATTGCCAGGACCGTAGTTGCTGGTCTGACAGCAGCCGTTGTGTCGGTGGTGTCGGTGACTGCGGCAGCTTCTGGCCTGAGCATCGGTGGTGCCGAGAACCAAAGTGAACGCCGCAGCAAGCACACCTAAGGACAACAGTTTTCGAGACATTGCAAAGACTCCTTTTTGAGTAACCCAAACATGAGGCCCGAAGGGGCCGAGACTCCTGTGAGGCACAAACCTCCAGGCACTAACACAGAATTGGTTGGTCCAGAGCCAGTGAAAATGGTTGGTCCAGAGCCAGCGGCGACTTGTTGGGCAGTTCGCCATTTCGAATGCGTTCCCAAATCTCCCAACGATGAATGGGAACGTCGGTTGCCGTTTCGAAGCCCAGCCTCACGCTGCCGTGTTTGATTTCGAGCACCGTGATTTTCAGCAGACGATCAATGCCGTTTTCCCCGCCAACGACAACGGATTCCAGCGGCTTCCTTGATAACACCAACATGATTAAGCCCCCCTGACTAATGGCCAATATGCTTGACCGACTCAATGCTGTTCGCTCGCGCGGCTCACCGCCGATTTAGATTTCGTGGTTGCGTCTGGTGTGAGCAGAAAAACCTGCACCATGGTTCCGGTCGTGAAGGCATGCACGATGGACCCGGTTGTCGGTTCGAGTTTTTCTACCGCATCACGCACTTGTCGCCCGGTGATGCGTTGGATGTCTTGCCGCAGTGATTCGGAAGAACTGGCGAAAAGCTGGCGGTGAAACTCTTGCACTTGAGCCGCACCATCCGCACTCTTGGCCAGAACCTGTTCAGCGGGCGTCAACGCTTCGTGCAACGTGGTGACAAGCGTGTCTTCGCTGAGAACAACGGTCACCGCTTTCGGCGCGTGGCCCGTACTCTGTTTCTGAAACACGCTGACCGCCTCCGCGATCTGTTGCTCCACATTGGATTCGTGCTGGCCCATCGCATCGGTCTCTGGTGGCCGCGAGCGTTGCTCGCCACCACAAGCCAAAAAAAAGCCGACGTGGCGGAACCCCTTAAGGAATCCACCACGTCGGCCTACTCGGTAACGCGCCCGCCGGCCTGAGCCGGATTGCGCCTTATTTAGTCGTCCGAAATTACACACAAGCCAAAACAAAAAAGCCGACGTGGCGGAACCCCTCAAGGATTCCATCGCGTCGGCTTACTCTTTATCGCGCCCACCGGCATCAGCCGAGTTGCGCTTTATATAGTCATCCGAAAACATCGAGAAGGCATTTTGAAACTCACCTCGTCTCGACGCGACCACTTGTATCGTTCGTTCTTAAGAACGCAATAAGGATTTGGTTCTTCTTTCGCGATTACTACAATATGCGGTAAATTAGCTGAGTGGAGCGGCGATCTCTTGTTTCGTCGTCGCGCCGGAGTTTGGCTCACGCTCGACTTTCAAATTTTCGTGGGGACATCTTTGGAGTTGGCGATGAAAACGCAGGGAGAAATCGAAGCCACGGTCTGCCAAGGGATCGCGAGCTTTGAGCAGGAATACATGGGGCGCGGCCCCAAGGACATTCAGACCCACTTGTTCGGTGATCTGCTCCTCGTTCGGCTGCGCGGCGTGTTGACCGCTGCCGAACAGCACTTGGTCAAGACGCTCGTTCCTGAAAAGGGGAGAGATCTGTTGAAACAGGTCCGCACTCAACTGATTGAACTTGCCCGACCGGTTCTGGACGCGATGGTTCAAGCCGCTACCGGCGTCGAAGTCTTGAGCCTGCACCACGACATCAGCACGTCCACCGGCGAAGAGATCGTGCTCTTCACTCTGGCCGAATCACCTCTCGTTCGCGAAAAGAAAAACAGATAGTGCGTTTGAGTCGGCCATCAGTCTGATGCGGAAACCATCCTTGGCCAACACAGAGCCCGCTACATACGGCAAACGGCCTGTGAATGATGCGCGGCGTGCGCCGGTCGCTCACGCCACTGACCGATCTGATCCGCCACGTTGTGCTGGCCTCACGCATGCTGCGCCCCGACGACACGCCGGCCACGCTGTGAGTCACTCACGCCCATATCGGGCATTCTGCTGATTTGAATTCGCTGTGGGCGTACTCATGGTCAGACCACCCTCCATGGGATTTTGTGGAGCTATCTGATGGGACGATTTTCGCCGCCGCACCATCGGGGGCAAAAATGCCTATGTCACCTGTTGCACGATGTTTCGACCCGAAAGGAAGTGGCCGCGTCGTTTGGGAGGCAGTGATTCCCGAAATCAAAGAGCCAATCACCGTCACCAAATTGGCAATGGGTCCAAAGTCCGCAATTTATGTCGCAGGCTACTGGCTCGATCCGACGATCCCGCCTCGAATAAAATCTTTCGTCGCCAAATTTGCTACGCCAATTCATGCCTCACGTTGAATCACCACTCCGATTGGTCTGAGCGATCATCCGTGATGAGAACTTGTCATTGAAGGTGAGAGGACATGAGCGGTCTTTGTGATTTCGTTGAGGCGAGTATTGCTTCGACGAGTGACTTGTCTTCTCACCTACCGGCCAGCGTGCTGGCGCTCGATGGGATGTCGAGTGTGAAGGGGCGGTGTTTGTTGAACAATTTGTGTCGCAGGGCGGGGACGCGGTATTTGGAGGTTGGGGTTTGGGTGGGATCGACGTTGATCTCGGCGTTGTTCGGGAATTCGGAGAGTGTCGTTGCGGCGGATGCGATTGATAACTTCTCGCAGTTCGGTGGGCCGCGTGACGTGTTTGAGCAGAAGACACGCGAGTTTCTCGGCGAGGGGCGGTTCACGCTGCATGTTGACGGGTATCGCGAAGTGGCTCCCGCGTTGCAGCCGCCGGTCAATGTGTATTTTTACGACGGCGAGCACTCGGCGGAGAATCAGCGGGACGGGTTGCTTCACTTCTGGCCCTGTTTGGCGGACGAGTTTGTGTTTCTCGGGGATGATTGGAACTGGCCCTGCGTGAGACAGGGAACCTATGAGGGGAAGGGTTGCAGATCTTGCGGTACGAAGTGGGAGGCGAATACCGACCGCACTTCGATTACTTCCCGCCGGGTGAATCCGGCAGCGGGCCGCATGTGGCTCAGGGCGGGCAACGGATCGGGACGTTGGTCATGTATTTGAACGACGTCGATGACGGTGGCGAAACGATCTTCCCGGAGATCGGCTTGTCAGTGGTTCCTCGACGTGGTCAGCACCAGGGCAATTCTTGTTTGAGAAGGAGGCATCGTTATGCGCATCGGTCACTGTCAGTTGGATTCGCAACTCGCGGACTTCGAGGGGAACCTCAAGAAGGTCGTGCTGGGGCTCGAACGGATGGATCGGGATCGAGTTGATATTGTGTCGTTCCCGGAATGCTTTTTGACGGGCTATCCCGACGAAGAAAAGCTGGCTCGCGAGGGTGCGTTCGCAGTCAATTCAAATCAGATGATGAAGTTACTGAATGACACAAGCGGCTTTGAAGCGGCGTTCATTGTCGGGTTCAACGAATTACGCGGAGCGGACCTCTACAACACGGCGGCGGTGATTCATAAAGGGCACCTGCTGGGAACCTACAGCAAGTGCTCGGCCTACATGAAGTTTCATAAGCAGGGCCGCGACTTCCCCGTCTTCACACACAAGGGGCTGACGTTCGGTGTCGTGATTTGCTCGGATGGCGGCTACATCGAACCGGCTCGATTGCTGGCGTTCAAGGGGGCTCGCGTCGTCTTCGCTCCGCATTTCAACAACATCACGAAAGAAGTATTGATCGGCCACTTCATGAAGGTGCGAGCCGACCATACCGCTCGCGCGGTGGAGAACAGTGTTTACTTCGTGCGCGGCAACAACGTTTCGCTGGGGAAGGAGGAATGTCTCACGAAGTCTGACGGCGTCGGCTACGGCGACAGCTACGTCGTTGACCCGCACGGCGAGATTGTCATTCGCAGCCGCCGACATCAGGAAGATTTTTTCTTCATCGACATCGACCCGAACATCATCGACCGAGGTTGGGGCGTCGGACGGTCATTATGGAGTGCTCGCGAGTTCGGCCGGATGCTGATGAATCTCAGCGTGCAATGATGTTGAACAGTCAGCCGCCTCAGCTCAGGAAGAAACAAAAAAACTCGGTTGAGAGATTGCTCATCTCTCAACCGAGTTAATTAAGTGCGGCGTTCGTTTTCTTGTTCTGAACTACGAGGCCGTTGCCGATTCTGTTCCGGCACCGGCTCCGACGAGTTCGCCTTCTGGCGGAGCAGCCGCGACGGCGGTTTCTTCGACCGAGCCGTCGAAGTCGAGTCGCTTCTGGTCCCCGACTTCGGCCACCTTGACGGTGATCAGGCTCTTGCCGACGAACGTGCCGCGCAGCAACTCTTCCGAAAGCGGATCTTCGATCCACTGCTCGACCGAGCGACGCAGCGGACGAGCGCCGTAGTCGAGATCGCCACCCTTGTCGATGAGGAACTCTTTGGCCTCGTCGGTCAGGAGCAGCTTCATCCCCTTTTCGCCGAGTCGTTCGCGGACCTTGATCAGTTCGATCTCGACGATGTTCTTCAAGTTCTCGCGAGTCAGGTGGCGGAAGACCACAACTTCATCGACGCGACCGAGGAATTCCGGTTTGAATTCCTTCTCGATCTCCTGCATCAAACGGCCCTTCATTCCTTGGTACGACGAGTCATCGTCCTTCTTGGCGAAGCCGAAACCGCCACCCGCTTTGATCACTTCGGCACCAGCGTTGGTGGTCATGATCAGGATTACGTTGCGGAAGTCGATCTTGCGACCGAAGCTGTCGGTCAAGTGGCCTTCTTCCATGATCTGCAACAGCATGTTGTAGACGTCCGGGTGAGCCTTCTCGATTTCGTCCAACAGCACGACGGCATAAGGACGGCGGCGAATCTTCTCGGTGAGCTGACCGCCCTCCTCGTAGCCGACATAGCCCGGAGGAGCACCGATCAAGCGGCTGATGTTGTGCTTCTCCATGTACTCAGACATGTCAATCTGCACGAGGGCGTCTTCGTCGCCGAACATGAATTCGGCGAGTGTCTTGGCCAACAGCGTCTTGCCGACACCGGTCGGACCGCAGAACAGGAACGCACCGGTCGGGCGTTTCGGATCTTTCAAACCACTACGGCTGCGGCGAACGGCTTTCGAGACTTGCCTGATCGCCTCATCCTGACTGATGACTCGCTTGTGCATCTCGGCTTCCATTTCCAGCAGACGCACAGCGTCTTCACTCGAAAGGCGCGTCAGCGGAATGCCAGTCATCTTGGCGACGACTTCGGCGATCACTTCACCATCGACGGTACCGTCCGCTTCTTTGGATTTCTCTTTCCACTCGCGAGTCAGCGTGTCCTTCTTCTTCTTCAGCTTGTCGGCTTGATCGCGGAGTTGAGCCGCTCGCTCGAAGTCCTGATTGGCGACGGCCTCTTCCTTCGCTTGATTGAGCTTTTCAGCTTCGCCTTCGAGTTCTTTGAGATCGGGCGGACGGACCATCGATTTCAGTCGGATGCGAGCACCCGCCTCGTCGATGACGTCGATCGCCTTGTCCGGCAAGCAGCGACCAGTGATGTATCGCTGCGACAGCTCGACTGCTTTTTCGAGAGCCTCATCCGTGTAAACGACATGATGGTGCGAAGCATATCGCTCGCGTAACCCCTTCAGGATTTGCACGGCTTGTTCCGGGCTCGGCGGCTCGATGACAACTGACTGAAAGCGGCGTTCGAGAGCGTGATCCTTCTCAATGTATTTGCGGTATTCATCGAGTGTCGTCGCGCCGATGCACTGCAGCTCGCCACGGCTGAGGGCGGGCTTGAGAACATTCGCCGCATCGATCGCACCTTCGGCACCGCCCGCACCGACCAGCGTGTGCAGCTCGTCGATGAACAGAATCGTGTTCTTGGCGCGGCGAACTTCGTTCATTACCGCTTTGATGCGTTCTTCAAACTGGCCACGGTACTTCGTCCCAGCGACCATCATCGCCAGATCCAGCACCACGATCCGCTTGTCGCGGAGCAGTTCAGGAACGGCGCTGTCCACGACCATCTGCGCGAAACCTTCAACGATGGCAGTCTTGCCGACTCCGGCCTCGCCGATGAGGACCGGATTGTTCTTTTGGCGGCGAATGAGAATTTGAATGACTCGTTCGATTTCGTTTTCGCGGCCGATGACCGGATCAAGCTTGCCGTCACGTGCGAGTTGCGTCAGGTCGCGACCAAAGCTATCGAGCGCGGGTGTCTTGCTTTTACCACCTTGTTTCTGCGAACCAGCAGCGACTCCGGCAGTCGCTCGTTCGCCACCTTCGCCACCTTCGACACCGTGGCCGAGCAGGTTGAGCACTTCTTCGCGAACGTCTTCCAACTTCAAGCCAAGGTTCATCAAGACTTGAGCGGCAACACCCTCTTGTTCGCGGAGCAGGCCGAGCAACAGATGCTCGGTGCCGACGTAGTTGTGGTTGAGGTTACGTGCCTCTTCCATCGCGTATTCGATGACTTTTTTTGCTCGCGGCGTTTGCGGCAACTTGCCCATCGTGACCATGTCTGGTCCAGATTGGACGATCTTTTCCACTTCCAGGCGGATCTTGCGGAGATCGACATCCAGCCGCTTGAGGACGTTCGCGGCAACGCCGGAACCCTCTTTCACAAGACCCAGCAAAACGTGTTCGGTACCGATGTATTCGTGATTGAATCGTTGGGCCTCTTGATTGGCCAACTGCATTACTTTGCGCGCTCGGTCAGTAAATCGCTCGTACATTCCATTTCTCCTCGGCTGTCGCG
The DNA here is from genome assembly GCA_031387195.1 of Planctomyces sp. Lineage (GTDB taxonomy): Bacteria > Planctomycetota > Planctomycetia > Planctomycetales > Planctomycetaceae > SXKJ01. The sequence continues at coordinate 10,027 of JANNDA010000355.1, forward strand.
GGAAAGCGTCTCGCTCTCGTCGCGGTGTGTCGCGTTCCAGATTCCGTCCTGGCCCTGTTGTCGTCGATCTTCTACGGTCAAAGAGTGTAGGTTCCGATTTCCGATCGGAGATGACCACTTCTACCAAAATTGGCAGTCGGACGCCGGGTTGCACAGCCTGCGCCACTGGCAGCAATTTTGGAGATAGAGAGGTGTTCCTCCTGAAAATCCTGACTGTGGCTGATCCCTAAGACGCAAGTGTCGCTCTCGATCAAAGATTGCCACTGTCGTCGTACCAGCCCAATTCCAAAAGAACTTGCGTCGAGATCGCCCGCAAAATGGCCGATCCCGAACGCGCGCGGAGTGTAGTAGTGCTCCGGAAGTGCGGCAAGGTAGGCATTTTGACGGGGCGTCTCAGACTGCTGACTGCTCATGAACCGCCTTCTGAGGCGGTTGGCGGTCACGTTCCAGTGAACATCGAAAGCTCAGAGATTGAATCGGAAATCGTCCCCTGGCGATACCGACCGTCCGCGGCGGAAATCATTATTTCCTCCCTCACGCAAAGCTCGCGTTCGAATGTCAGCGGTTTCTCAAAAGTCGTACTCGACTGCCGTATATTCCGCTTATTCAAGCTCCCTGGTATTCGTTTCTAGGACGCAAGCGTGCGGATTCATTGACCAGATAAGTGGGAATACAACGGCATCATTCACAAACATTTCACGAGGCACACGTCGAAAGTTTGTGGCACCCAGCCAAGATACGGGTGATGTTGAGATCGGCTTCATTCAGCTCGGAGCCCCCGGGGACAGTCCGTTTCGGACAATGCAACATGATCGACACTTTGGATGAGATCGAGGCGGGCTGTCCCCATTTATCGCTCTTTCAGATCACTTGCTGCATGTCATCAACGACATTCTTGATCTCTCGAAGATCGAACCGGCAAGACTCGACGTGGAACTGATCCTGATCAATCTGATTGACAACGCGATCAAGTTCACGGCGGAAGGTCGAGTTGAACTTCACTTTGCCCATGATGGTTTTGCCGCGCTGGAACAAGTCGCACAGCTCGACCCCGACTTAGTCATCACTGACATCCACATGCCGAGGCTCGACGGCCTCCAGTTGGTTTAGGAACTCACTCGCAAATGTCCTCACTTGCCTGTTGTCGTAATGACCGCTCAAGGAAGTGAAGACTTGGTAATCCAAGCCCTGGAACTGTCCGCTGCCGGATATGTTCCGAAACGACACTTGATCCAAGAATTGGCCAGTACCGCCGAGCGGATTTTGTCAAACGTCTACAACGACCGACAATGCTCGCGTGTTGGACAACGTCTCAAACATCAGCAAGCGACGTTCATTCTGGAGAACGATGTGACGCTGTTGGTGTCGCTGTCTAAACAACTCCGCGAAGTCGTCCACACGATCTGGCAATGCGATTCCGTGCCGATATTACGGATCGGAATGGCTTTGGAAGAGGCTCTGGTCAATGCCTGTTATCACGGCAATCTGGAACTCGATTCCAAATTGCGTGACGACGACGACGAGCAATATCAACTGCTGCAACGGCAGCGGGTTCACGAGCGTCCGTACTCACAACGACGAATTACGGTCTCTTACGAATGCACGGACCGATTTTTCCGCTGTGTGATCCGAGACGAAGGCCCCGGCTTCAATCCGGAGATGCTGCCCGATCCGTTCTCGTCAGAATCGTTGGAGCGTCCCGATCCTGCCGTCCAAAATCGTGGCGAAACGCCCGCAAAATGACAGGCAGAGAATCTCATTCGCGGGAGCGACTGAGCGACGTAGGCGAGTCGCTCCCGCGACTCGCATTCCGGCATTTGACGGACATTTTGCAATGGTTGGACCAGTCGCCTTCACCGCTCCGCGTGAAGTGAGCCGAGCGTGCCATCGGGTTACCTGCCGTAGTCCACACCGTGAAGAAGAGTTTTCCGCGTCCGCAGAACGTACTCGCCGATCGGGAACTCCTCTCCGAATGGCTTCGCGTTCTCATCGAGCAGATACCAGTCTTCGAGAATGGCGACCGCGTTCTTCAGGAGTGCAGCTTGTTTCGCAGGAACGGGCGGCTCACTTTGAATCTGCTGAGGAGCTGGTCCGAGATCACTTCTCTGACTCTCGGAGACATTAGCACGACGCGCCGGCGAGTGGTCGCTGCCTGAACCACTCACTGGCGCGTCGTGCTGGCATGAATTCGAGACGTGATTTCGGACCAGTGCCTGAGCTGCGGTCTTGAGCTTCTCGAACTCCTCGACCGAGATGACCTCCGGCAGCGGACGCCAGCCGTAGCGGTTGCCGAGCAGAATCAAAAAGTTCGGCTCGGGGGACGTGTCCTGCGAGCGGCGGAGTTCCTCGAAGCAGATCCGCATCGTGCGGTGATCGAGACCGGCTTCTGCGGGAACTCCCCAGCGCAGATCGATCGCCTGAAACGTGAATTCCCGCTGCTGGCAATAGCGTTCCAACTCGAGCCAGAACCGCTCGGCATCAGTCCTCGCTGGTCGTGTCGGTTGGACGCCCTCGTCCGAACGGTCGGACGAGGGCGTCCAACCTACGATTTTCACCAGTCGATCCGAAACTTCGTCCAGCGAATGCCGCTGACACCTTGTTCGACGCACCAATGCGTTTCCAAGAATGTCCCGTCTTGCAGACGGATCGCCGTCGGGAATCCGAATTGAAAACTGGCGAGTTCATCGACACCGGTGTTGCCAGATTCCGGTCCATCGCGAAGTGCGCGGGCGTCGTACAACAGTTGCTCGGTGTGTACCTGCCAAGCCGTTTCGGTAAACGTCGCAAGCACCGCGACGATCCCTTGTTGTCCATACCGGCGGTTGTAAAGCACCAGCAACCGATCCTCGCCCAGCGGCAGCGGAGTCATCGTCTGGCCGCGAATGCCGGTTGATTGAAACGGCCCCCACGTCCAGCCGCCGTCGCGCGAGATCGCGAAACTGTCGGGCTGGTCGTGATAGTCACCCAGCGTGATCGTCCATGCGACCGCCATCAACTGGTTCGGAGCGAACTCGACCAGCTTCTGTTCCCAGAAGCCGAACTTGCCGGCCGGGTCTTTGAAGACCGTGCGATGCGTCGGCCAAGTCCGGCCCCCATCGTCCGAGACCGCCACGATGACCTCTTCGCCAAGCCGCTCTTTGCTGACGAGCAATCCCGTCGGAGCCAGCAGCCGTCCCGACGCGAGCGGCAGGATCGAATGCGACACCTCCAACGGGACATCGGGCATCGGGATCACCTGCGGCGACGACCACGAGCGGCCGTTGTCGGTCGAGACGCAAAAGAGCGCCTCGCCGCGCCGCTCGCCAAACTTGTCGTCGATGCGGTCCCAGTAGCGAGTGCCGTAGGCGTAGATCGTCTTCCCATCCGGCGAGAGACTCAGCTTCATAAAGTTCGCTGAAGGCGGATCGCTCGTCGGCGGCAACAACTGCCCCTCCAGCCGCCACGTCATCCCGCCGTTCGTCGAGCGAACCCAATCGGTCCCGCCATGTACGAACTGCCCGCCCCCCACTCCGAACGAGCACAGAATGTCGCCATCCGGCAACTGCACCGCCTGCGGAAACGCCGACTCACGCTCATCGAGTCGGCCAGTGTTCAGGATTTGAATGGATGGCATGGTGATTCTCCGGTGGGTCGATCAGGGGAAGGAATAGTGAATACTGAATACTGAATGGTGAATACTGAATGCGGAATGGAACGCAGGCGACCGCCATGATTTGGTCTTTCCTTCTGCCTTCAGTATTCACCATTCATTCCCTCGGTTTCTTTGGCAGCAGTGTCACCGCCACCACGATGCCGCTGAGGATGAACAGTCCGCACACCAGAAAGCTGAGCCGATAGCCCAGCGCGACGGGAGTCATTCCCAACGCCGTCAGCTTGTGCTGACTGACGAAATCGACGATCGCGCCGTACAAGTAACCGGCGGGAGCGGCCGGGACCATCAGCATCGTGGCGAAGGCCATGTTCCTCCGCAGGTCGTTCGTGCGCGACGCCGAGCAAATGTAGTTCGGCGAATAGACGCCGATCAGTTCGCCCGCCCCGAAGATTCCGAACGCGACCAAGTACCACGGCCCCGTGACCAGCAGCGCCCACACCTGCGCGAGCAAAAAGATCGTCGAGGTCGCCAGGATTCCCGTGCGAGGATTCGTGCGCGTCAGCACCCAACCCAGCACTGCTCCGGCAACGACTTTGAACCCGAACCGCAGCATGTTTTGCAGCCCGGCGTATTTCTCCGGCGTGTCCCCCAACACTTCGGGCGAATACAGATTCATGTTCGACGGAATCATGTTCCCCGCGTACACGAGGATCGTGACCACCGTCGCCAGGAAGAGGACTCGCTGCCGCAACAACGAGCGGAAGTGATAGACCAAGGCGACGGCCGCGCCGCTCGCCGCGACGTAACCGGCCCACCGGAAATGCTCGTTCGATTGGACCGAGGCTGCGTGCAACAACGCGACCGAGACAAACATCAGCGGCACGCCGATCAGCAGATCGGCCACGGCGGAAATCGGCTCGCGATCCGGTTCACGTTCCACGGGCGGAACCACCAAGAACTGCGACAAGCAAGCCGCCGCCGCCATCACCGGAACACCCGCTCCGAAGAGCACGACAAAATTCCACGGATAAGCCACGCCGGAGAATTTCAGTCCAAACAAATCGCCGCCAAGCAGCGCCGTCTGAGCAAACGATCCGAGCACCGCCAAGATCGGCCCGGCCCCGAAGGCTAGGCTCAACGCGAGTCCCCTCCGAGATTCATCTGAGCCACGGCCGATCGCTTCCCACAACAGCGCGATCGCCGCCGGCATCACCGCTCCCGAAACGCCCCCTTGCAGAATGACCATCGCCAGCTTCACCGAGTTCGGCAGCGGCAACAGCAACGTCACGGCCAGCGTCGCCAATATGCAGGCGGAGGTCGCGTAGCACAGCATCAGATTTCGCTTAAGCGAAGCCACTCGCGGCGACCACCACGCGATGATGGCCGGGATCGCAGTCATCGCGAAGAACAACGTCCCCGGCAAGTTCGACGTCCGAGCATCCGCTCCCAGTCGATCGCACAACGACGCCTGCGTGATCCCGACATACAACACCGGAGCCGCGAGGTATTGCATCCCGGTGCAAGACGCGAAGAGGACGAGGTTGCGGCGCTGCTCCGGCCACGAGAGCGGGCAAACATCAGCAGGCGGTTTAGCAGGAGGCTCGGCAAATTGATCCGGCATGAGAGGCTCTTGTCATGTCCCCTCTCCCCCGATGCGGGGGAGAGGGAGGAAGAAGATCAGGGTCGATTTTGCCGTAGTCGCCACGTTGCCACGCCACAGGGTCGAGTCCAGCAGCGCGCACAATCGCAAACAGCACGCCTTCAAGATTGCTCTGCACATCATCGTTGGCGATTCGCAGAACGGTCAGTCCGAGGGCCTCTAAGAATTGCTGACGCGGTTGATCGTAAGCCGCATGGTCATTATGGCTGTCTCCATCGAGTTCGATCACGAGACTGCGTTCACGGCACATGAAATCGACAATGAACGGCTCAATGGGAACCTGTCGTAGGAACTTCAAACCCGCGAGACGACGTCCTCGCAACAGTCGCCACAGCGTCCGTTCTGGATACGAGGCATCGCCGCGAAGGTCTCTCGCACGCGACTGCGTCAGATCGGTGATTCCGCGGCGATGTGGCATGGCATCCGTCTCGAAGTGCGGCTGATTCGAAGTGTCGTTTTCATGTCCCCTCTCCCCCGATGCGGGGGAGAGGGAGGAAGCTACAGCGGCAACGTCACCGCTTGTCCCGTGCGAGCCGAGACCAAACACGCTTCACAGATCTCAACGGCCGCGCGGCCTTCGGCTCCGCCGACTGTCGGAGGACGTTGTTCGCGGATGCTATCGACGAACTCTTGGATCACGCCGATGTGTGGATAGAGGCGGATCGGGGACTTTGGCTCTTTGAGATAATCGAATCGCTCTGGTGAGTAGATCCGCTCCCACTTGTCTCCTTTGCCAAGGTCGAGGAACTCGAAGTTTTCCAAGTCGAACATCGCGTCACGACCGAAGACTTGGAAACGCACCTCGCTGCTGGGGAGGCTCGGCGAAGGGAGCTCGGTCGTGATCCACATTTGGGCCATGATACCTCCCTCGAATTCAATCTGAGCCATCACGGACTGCGCGGGAGCGGCGACGTCACTGAAGGTCGTTGCCTGAGCGAACACTTTCACCGCGTTGCGCCCCGTCAGCCACCGCAAGAAATCGGCGTTGTGCGAGGCCATCCCCATGAACAATCCGCCGCTGCGCGAGTCGGCCATCCACGGTCGCTCCTCGAATAACTGTTTCGTCAGCGAGAGCGGAAACGCCGACACGGTTCGCATCATGCGAATCGGTCCGATCGTGCCATCGTCGATCAGTTGTTTCGCTCGCTGTGTGATTTTGCGAAACCGTTCTGTCTTCACGACCGCCAGGTTCACTCCCGCCGCCGAGCAATCCGCGATCATCTGATCGCATTCCGCGACAGTCGGTGCCATCGGCTTCTCGGCCAGCACATGCTTTCCTGCGGCTGCGGCGAGGTGAGTCAAGCGTGCTCGATCTTGATCGGGAGTAGCCAACACCACCGCCGTGACATCCGCGCGTGCGAGCAGTGATTCGACCGACAGCTCGCAGGCCACGCCATAGTCTGCCGCCAGTTTCTCCGCACGTTTGCCCCCCGTAATCGCCACCAAGCGACAGCCGTTTGCGTGAGTGCTGACAACCTCGGAGTACGTCAGCCCCATGAACCCACTACCAATCATCCCGATGCCGACGGTTTCCATGCGTGTTTCCTCAAAAAAGAATTGACGTGAGATATATCCCGCGCGGCCATGAGTGAGATGTTTGGTGTGATCGTTTA
>JANNDA010000324.1:0-4112 GCA_031387195.1 Planctomyces sp.
AATGACTACGATCGGCCACCGCTGATGCGTTTTGGAGGATCTCAAATCATGTTGACGATGCTTGGAAGTCCGCGAAGGTGCTGTGACGGAATCACTCGGCGAGAAACCTTGAAGGCCGGTGCGATATCAGCCCTCGGTGGATTTGGTCTGCCGCAGATGCTGGCGGCTGAAGAGGCAGGTTTGGTCAGCCACGCGAAGGCGAAGAACGTCATCTTCTTATTTTTGCTGGGCGGCGCTGCGACTCAGGACATGTACGACTTGAAACCGGAAGGCCCGTCGGAAACGCGCGGCGAGTTCCGGCCGATCCCATCCAACGTCCCCGGCATTGATGTCTGTGAGCACTTGCCGCAGTTTGCAAAGTGGGCTCATCGAACGGCCTTCATTCGAACCATCAATCACAAAGCGGGCTGCCACAACTGCCTGCCGTGCTACACCGGCTATGACCTGACGCCTCCCGACCAGCATCCTCGCGTTACCGACCCGCCGAGCATGGGCTCGGTGTGCGAGTATCTGAATGCCGGTCGCAAGAATTTGCCCGATTACGTTTATATGCCGGTTTGGCTCGGCTGGGGACAAGCCTTCCGCCGAGCTGGCCCGTACGGCGGATTTCTCGGCAAGCGATTTGATGCACTCACGACCGAGTGTACCCCATTTTACGACAAGGACTCGTTCGCGCCGCTGCCGGGAAATCCACAGATCGTTCGCGGAGCACCGGCGTTGCCGAATAGCGCCCTGCAAGACGGCATGACGGTGGATCGCCTGAATTCACGACGCTCGCTGTTGCAGCAGATCGACGAGCAGCGACAACAGGCCGAGCAGCGGCTGTCAGTCGCGTCGTATGACCGCAATCAACAGCGTGCGTTCGATGTGCTGACGTCATCAAAGTTGCGCACGGCGTTTGATTTGAGCCTTGAAGATCCGCGAACCGTTGACCGTTATGGCAAAACGCTGTTCGGGAATTCGACGCTCATTGCGCGGCGTCTCATCGAGCAAGGAGTGCGTTTCGTGAATGTCACGTGGGACTTGTTTTGGGGGCCAGTCAACGTCGATTACGACGCCTGGGACACGCACGTCAAGAATTTCCACATTCTGAAAAACAACAAGTTGCCCGGTTTTGATCAGACTTACTCAGCATTGATGGAAGACTTGGAAGCTCGCGGTTTGTTGGATGAAACGCTCGTCGTCGTCACCAGCGAAATGGGACGTACTCCGCGAGTGAACGGCAACGCCGGTCGAGATCATTGGACGAACTGTTACGGTTCGCTGCTTGCCGGTGCGGGAGTTCGTGGCGGCACGGTTTACGGAGCGTCTGATTCGCAGGCCGCCTACGTGAAGGACAAACCTGTCCGCCCTGCCGATCTGAATGCGACGATTTACCGTTGCCTTGGCATCGACCCGGAAACGCGAGTTCCCGATCACGCGGGACGTCCGGTCGAGGTCGGTCAAGGCGGCCAGCCGATCGACGAAGTATTGGTCTGACTGGTCCAGGCGGAGTTTTGCAATGTCTGATCAACCGCAGCCGAGCCAGCAGTCGGCGACTGACGTTCCTGTTTCCGCCAAAGTACGCAATGCGTGGTTTTGGCTCAAAGAACATGATCAATTTTTCGTCGCAGTCTGCGTGGCCGTCTTTCTGATCTTGGTAACGATCAACTGGCTACGGCTGAGCGGCTGGGGTACTGCACCGTTAGAAGTCGATCGGCAAGCGGCTCGGCGGTACGACTTCACGATCGACATCAATAATGCCAGTTGGGTCGAATGGGCTCAAATCGAAGGGATTGGCGAAGTAACCGCTCGCAAAATTGTTGAAGACAGGGACGCGAATGGACCATTTCATGGAATCTCCGACGTGCAGCGTGTGAAAGGGATCGGGCCGAAGACACTCGAACGAATGCGACCATTTCTGCGCGTTACAAAGAACGCGGATATCAAGGCTGAATCAAAACCAGAGACCGCGCGAGATTGAATCTTGGCGAACGCTTGATAGAGTATGCCCCATTCATGAAACGGTCATAAACGATTACGGTGCGTAGGAAGGTGCAATGTCACTGACAAAAGAACGGAAGACAGAGTTGATTCGTGGTTATGCCCGGTCGGAAGCCGATACCGGCTCACCGGAGGTCCAAATCGCGATGCTGACGGCGAGAATTAACGGACTGACTGGCCACATCAAGGGTCACGTGAAGGATCACGCCAGTCGTCGCGGTTTGTTGATGATGGTCAGCCGCCGCCGCCGGCTGCTGGATTATCTGAAGCGGGTTGATACGCCCAGCTATCAGACGATTCTGGAAAAACTCGAATTACGTAAGTAGCCCGCCGCCCGCGAGGCGTCGTTGTTTTTTCAAGCGCTGCTCGATGGACCATTTAATTGAGGTCCGTTCCCACTTGAAGGTTCAAGTCGGAATTTAATTCGGGCTGGTCATTGCAGATTGCTTGAGCCTGCGCAGTAGGTCCATGCAAACGACGCTCGCCTCTCAGATTTGGCTTCGGGCCTTCAGAGGGATGTCGCTGTCGTTGCGACGTCGTGGATCACAAACATAGGTCAAGCAGGAAAACAACGTGAAAGTAACAGTAGAACGTGAAATTGGCGGTCGGGCTCTGAAGATTGAAACCGGTGAACTCGCGAAACAAGCTCACGGTTCCGTGGTTGTGCAATATGGCGAAACGTGGGTGTTCGTGGCGACGGTTAGCGGCCCGCCCCGCTTTGCCGACCAGGACTTCTTCCCGTTAACCGTCGATTACCGCGAGCGATTCGCTGCGGCCGGCAAATTCCCCGGCGGATTCTTGAAGCGAGAAAGCCGCCCATCGACTCGCGAGATTTTGACCGCTCGCTTAACCGACCGGCCGATTCGTCCGCTGTTCCCGGAAGGCTACTTCGACGAAGTCCAGATCATGTCGAACGTCCTTTCAGTGGACGGCGAAAACGATCCGGACGTGTTGTCGATCAACGGAGCCAGCGCGGCCCTGATGCTGGCGAATGTGCCGTTTAACGGCCCAATTGGAGCTGTCCGCATCGGCTTGATCGACGATCAATTCGTCGTGATGCCGACGTTGGAACAAACCAAAGTCAGTCGACTCGACTTGGTTGTCGCTGCGAGCAAAGACGCGGTGCTGATGATCGAAGGCTTTGCCGATCAGTTGTCCGAAGAGCAAATGGCCGATGCGATCATGCTCGCTCAGCGTGAAATTGTCAAAATTTGCGAACTGCAAGAAGAGCTCTGTGCGAAGGTCGGCAAGCAGAAGACGCCAGCACCGGTTCGGGCCGAGAATCCGTTTGTTGCCTTGTTGAATAGCGAAGTGTACTCACGGCTCAAAGCGGCGAAGACCAACACCAAGAAGGCCGAACGTCACGCGGGTACGGACGCGATAAAAAACGAACTGAAAGCGAAGTACTTTCCGGAAGGAGCTGATCCGACCGTCGGCAGCAAGAAAGATTTCTCGGAAGCTTTCGGAGCGTTGGAATCTCGTGCTGTCCGCGATTTGATTCTTGCGGGAACTCGTTTGGACGGTCGCAAAAGTGGCGATCTCCGCGCTGTGTCCTGCGAAGTTGGGCTGATCCCGCGAATCCACGGTTCGGCAGTCTTTACTCGCGGCGAGACACAATCGCTGGCTCAGATCACGCTCGGTACTGGCCGAGACACACAAAAGATCGACGGTCCGGTCGAGGAGTACGAGAAGCGGTTCATGCTGGACTACAACTTCCCGTCTTACTCCGTCGGTGAATGCCGTCCGATTCGTGCTCCCGGTCGCCGCGAAATCGGCCACGGGGCTTTGGCCGAGCGGTCAGTTCATTGGGTCATCCCGTCCGCCGAAAAGTTCCCGTACACGATTCGTGTAATTTCAGACATCATGGAATCGAACGGCAGTAGCTCGATGGCCTCGGTTTGCAGCGCGACACTCGCACTGATGGACGCAGGCGTGCCGATCACTCAACCGGTCGCTGGGATTTCGATCGGCTTGGTCAAAGACGGCGAAAAATACACGCTGCTCACCGACATCATGGGTGACGAAGATCACTTCGGCGACATGGACTTCAAGGTGGCAGGCACCGGCAAAGGAATCACGGGCATTCAGCTCGACCTGAAGATCGCTGGCATCAACGAGGCGATCATTCG
>JANNDA010000451.1:0-2392 GCA_031387195.1 Planctomyces sp.
CAAGCGAGGGAGGGAAGCCAACTTCCCTCGCTTGCGCGTCGGGCAAGTGTGAAGCAGTCTGCGTCAGAATCTCCTCGGCTCATGAAAAATGCGGGGCCGTGAGATATCAAAACAAAGAACTCACAGGCGAGACGCCTGTGCTACGAGGGTGAATTCATGGCGGGGAGTTTTCCGAGGCGAGCGTTGATCAGTGTCAGTGACAAGGCCGGTTTGGCCGAGTTGGCCAAAGGTTTGAATGAGTTGGGATTTGAGATTGTTTCGACCGGAGGGACGCGAGCTTTCTTGCAACAGCAAGCCGCGAAGGTCATCGACATCGCCGAGTACACCGGCTTCCCCGAAATCATGGACGGTCGCGTGAAGACGCTGCACCCGAAGGTGCATGGAGCAATCCTCGGCCGGCCCGATGTGGCTCATCATGCCGAGGCGATTGCCGCTCATGGGATCATTCCGTTTGAACTGGTCGTCGTGAACCTGTACCCGTTCGAGGCGACGATCGCGAAACCCGGCTGCACGATTGAAGACGCGATCGAAAACATCGACATCGGTGGGCCGAGTATGGTTCGCTCGGCAGCGAAGAATCACGAGTACGTCGGCATCGTCACCTGCCCCTCGCAGTACGAACGAGTGCTCGCCGAACTGAAGACCGCGGGCAAGCTGTCTCACGACTTCCGCCGTGAACTCGCCGCTGCCGCGTTCGCCAAAACGGCGAGCTATGACCGAGCAATCGCAGACTATATGGCCGGCATCACCGGCAAGTTGATTCCGGAAGAGAAGCCCGACGACGTCACGATCAACGAGAAGACATTCCCGCGCGTTCTGCATCTCGACTTCGAGCGGCGGATGCCGCTGCGTTATGGCGAGAACCCGCATCAAGCTGCCGCGTTTTATGTCGAACCGAACGCTGACGCCGCGACACTTGCCGCGACCGAGAAACTGCACGGCAAAGAATTGTCTTACAACAACCTGCTGGATCTCGACGCCGCGATGGCCATTGTTCGAGAGTACGATCAGCCTGCGGCAGTCGTGATCAAGCACAACAACCCGTGTGGTTGCGCGATCGGTGACTCACTGGCTGTCGCATTTGAAAAGGCATACGCCGGAGATCCGGTCAGCGCGTTCGGCGGCATCTTCGCGTTCAATCGCCCCGTCGATATGGCGACTGCCGAGCAACTCTGCGCACCGGATCGTTTCGTTGAAGCGATCATCGCGCCCGGCTTCAGTGTCGAAGCGTTTCAAGCACTGACGACTCGGCCGAAATGGAAAAACAACGTTCGGTTGTTGCGTTGTTCGGCGTTCAACGACTCGCGCGGTGAGTCACTGGAATACCGCCGTGTTGCTGGCGGTTTGCTGGTTCAATCGCGCGACGATCAAGCCGATCCAGAGGCCGATTGGAAGATCGTCACCACTCGCCAACCGTCCGATGTCGAACTGCGCGATCTGCGTTTCGCTTGGCGCGTTTGCAAGCACGTCAAATCCAATGCAATTGTCTTTGCGAAAGACGGTGCAATCACCGGCACCGGAGCCGGTCAGATGAGTCGGCTTGATTCGTCACAAATTGCCGCGCAGAAGTCAGGCGATCGCTGTCAGGGCGGAGTCGTTGCCAGCGACGCCTTCTTCCCATTCCGTGACGGCATCGACCAAGCGGCGAAAGCGGGCATCCTCGCGGCGATCCAGCCGGGTGGTTCGCGCAACGATCCCGAAGTGATCGCCGCAGCCAACGAGCACGGGATGACGATGATCTTTACTGGCCGCAGGCACTTTAAGCATTGATCCTGCGGTGACGCAGCGCACTCTTTTTGCAAGCGAATTTGACTGTCTTGTGGCATGACCTAGAGTTGGTCCGGCGGACGGCCTGAGCTGGCGTCTCCGAACCAGTTCCTGACGATCGGCCGCGAAATGTCCACAATTGAAATTCCTGTTACTGCTTTGGCCTCTTCCGCAGCCCAGGTTCATTACCCGACGGCCTCGTCACGGCTCTTGCTCGATTTGCTCCGCTTGTCGCGAAATCCCGACACTCGGACAAGCGATAATTCGCTGGAGGGAATTATCGCTAAGCCGGTCCTGCGGAGCTTGCTGGCCGCACTTCGGTTGCGCGACGCCAACACGATTCAGCATGTCCGTCGTACAGCGTTGCTCGCCACGGGATTAGCTCGGTTTCTGGGCTGGGAAGGTGTGCCGCTACGGAAGCTGGAAATCGCGGCGCTGCTACACGACATCGGCAAGATTGGGGTTCCCGATCATGTGTTATTCAAACCAGGTCCGCTCAATCCGGCCGAGCAAGATCTGTTCGAGTTACAGCACCATGTCGGCATGGACGTGCTGCAAGCCTGCCGCGTGCATCAAGAAGTGCTCGAAATCATCCGTCAATCAAATCCGAACTACGACCACGGTG
>JANNDA010000454.1:0-4173 GCA_031387195.1 Planctomyces sp.
TTCTCTATGCTATTTTCTAAGGGTGCGGAAAATGGGTTGAACCGCACGCCGCAGCCACGCGCGTTTCCAAACGCGCGTGGCTGCGGCGGGCGGTGAAACAACTCATTCATGACCGAGAGCGGCATCACACCGATCATGGTCCGGTTGAGCGGCACCAATCGACTTCGTTTGATTCCTTTTGAAAAGCTCAGCCGCCGCGAAATTGCGGTGAGCCTATCGCTTCTGACAGAATCCCGTGGCACAGGCGGCTCGCCAGTGTGGTTTGGTGGTGACACGCGGCTCGCGTGTCGTTGAGTTGGAGCGCACGCAAGCCGCGTGCGCCAAAGCAGGAATCCGTTGATGCACATCCAAGACGGCGTGTTGAGTCCCAGCGTTTGCTTGGCGACCGGAGCGTTATCGCTGAGCGCGGTCGCTTATAGCTTGAGGCAACTGAAACAGTCGGTGGGCGATCGGACCATTCCGTTGACCGGCATGATGGCCGCCTTGGTCTTCGCCGGGCAGATGGTCAATTTTCCGATCGGAGCGCCAGTCTCCGGGCATCTGTTGGGTGGAGTGCTCGCCGCCACGGTGGTCGGACCGTGGGCGGGCTGTATCGCGATGACGCTGGTGTTGTTTGTGCAATGGGCGTTGTTTTCCGATGGCGGTCTGTTCGCCTTTGGAGCCAACGTGCTGCACATGGCGGTGATCGGTGCGTGGGGCGGACATGCCGTTCGCATGTTGGTTCAACGATTGGTGGGTGACAATCGCAAAGGGATTGTGATCGGCTCGGTCGTCGCCGCGTGGTGCAGCGTCATGGCCGCCGCCGCGTTGTTCTGTTTGGAGTTCCGGTTGTCTTGGCCAGCGGGAGAGATCGACTTCTCGAAAGTCTTCGCCTGGATGGTCAGCTTTCATTCGCTGATCGGCGTTGGCGAAGCGCTGATCACCGGCTTGGCGATTAGCTTCGTGCTCAATCAACGACCAGAGTTGATCTGGAGAATGGGCACTCTTGCCCGTCTGATTCCGAATGAACAATGCGAAGAGACGGGCAAGAGTGCCCGTCCTACGATCGTGCGGACGCTCGCGGCGGGTTTGATCATCGCGTTGGCCATCGCCGCATTCCTCTCACCGTTTGCATCGAGTTTGGATGACGGACTTGAGGCCGTGCTGAGCAAACTCAACATTCAGGAATTCAACCTCACCGGCAGCGTGTCGGGGTTGTTTGAAGACTACGACAAAGTGCCCGTTCCGATCGCGGGTTGGCAGGTGATTGCCGTGTCGATCGCCGGGATCGGTGGGACGTTGGCGGTCTTCGGACTGGCGTTGCTGTTGGGAAAAGCGTTGCCGAATGCGACCGCGAGATTGAGCAGCGAGGCCACCGGTGAGTGATTACCTCGACCGCTTTGGCCGAGGCCAGTCGATCTGTCATCGCTGGCCGCCGCTGATGAAGCTGAGTGTCGCGATGAGCCTGATCCTGGCGGCGACATGCACTCCAGTGACTCACGGCCCGCTGATGGGACTGATCGCGTGCGCGATCTTCTTCGTTCACAGCTTGGCGCGAATTCCGTTGGCTTATGTCGCTCGCAGGTTGCTCTTCTTTTGGCCGCCGCTGCTGTTGATGGCGTTGTCGCTGCCGCTTTCGCAAGGAGGCCGTGTCGGTTGGTTGATGTCGGCGACGATCATCTGTCGCGGAACATTGTCGTTCACGACCGCGCTGTGGCTGGTCAACGTGATGCCGTTCGATCAACTGCTGGCAACCTTGCGACGACTGCGGCTGCCGAGCATTTTGCTGGCGATCTTGGCGTTGATGTATCGCTTTCTGTTCGTGCTGTGGGATGAACTCGATCGGATGCGCACGGCTCGACAAGTGCGTTTATTTCGGCAGCCAAATTTGTGGGAGCAGTGGCGGCAGGGGGCTCAAATGTTGGGACGCCTGCTGATCCGCGCGCTCGATCGCGCTGAACGAGTTCACGGGGCGATGATGGCCCGCGGCTGGAATGGCGACATGCGTTGGTTGGAGCAACGCTCAGAGGATGGCACCGCGCCAGATAGACCTTTGCGTGTGAAGTAACCCGAAGCGTTAGCGAGGGCGGACGCTTCAGAACGCGACGAATTCAGAATCTTGTGGAGCGTTCGCCCTCGCTGACGTGTCGGGTTACTTTTTCGAGGTCACAAATGAAATCTGAAGACCCAACTCCTGACCGACTGGCCCCCGCCGTGCGCGTGGATCGACTTTCGTTTCGCTACGCCGGGAGTTCGTTGGCGTTGAACGAGATCAGCTTCACGATTGCTCCCGGAGAAATCGTTGGGCTGGTTGGACCCAGCGGTGCCGGCAAATCGACGTTGCTGCAACATCTCAACGGACTGTTGCCGACACGGTTATCCGACGCAGAATCAACGACATGGATCGACGACATCCCAGTCACACGCGGCTCGATTTCCGAAGTGCGACGCCGCGTCGGTTTCTTGTTCCAAGATCCTGACGATCAGCTCTTTTGTCCGACGGTGTTTGAGGACGTCGCGTTCGGGCCGCTCAACTTGAAGCTGCCTGATGACGAAGTCCGTCAGCGCGTGCAAGAGAGTTTGTCGGTCGTCGGTCTGTCGGGCTACGAATCGCGCAGCACGATGCGGCTCAGCATGGGCGAACGCAAGCGAGTTTGCTTGGCCGGTGTCTTTGCCTGTCAGCCGAGCATCCTCGCGTTGGACGAACCGTTTAGCAGCCTCGACCCACGCGCTCGGCGAACGCTGATCGCGATCCTCAAGAAATTCCCCGGCAGTCAAATCGTCGCGACACACGACCTGGACGTCGTCGTTGAGCTCTGTCATCGAGTCTTACTGCTCGACGGTGGCCAACTCCGTGCGTCCGGTCTCACGAATGACGTCCTCGGCAACGCCGCGCTGATGGAACGTCACGGCTTGGAAGTGCCGTATCGTTTAAGACCGCGGTAATTCATGGCGCGATCTGGGTCAGGCACCGCAAAATTCAAAATTGGTGGGGCAACGTTTTCGATGTCCCAACACTGTGCCCCGCCAATTTTGAATTTTGCGGTGCCTGACCCTTGTCTTGCTCGACGCATCACGCGGCTTTGTCGGCGCAAACACTCTCGCCCAAGACGCGAGATCGGAATCCGGAGGCTTGTTGCTCCACGAGGCGCGCGATCCCTTCGCTGAATAACGGCATCGAGCAGTCGTATTCGTTGCGGAAGCGGCGAGTCTGCAATGAGGTTTCGCCTCGACCGAATCCGCTGGGGCGCGCGGCGAGTTCGCGAACCGTGCGTGATTGAGGGACGGTCAATTCAAATGCCGTCGCCAGTTTCTGAACGAACTGATGCGGGCTCACTCGTTCGGCACCGGCGATATGAAACAGCCCGATGAGTCCGTCTTCCAAAGCCGCTTCGAGGCAATCGGCTAAATCAGTGGCGAGGATCGGTGTCGCATGACTGATGGGATCAAGCTCGACCGCGCGATCGCTTTCCAATGACGCAAGCAGAGACTCGATCCATCCGCCGTTTGTTCCGAATGGGCTCCAACCAAAGGCATTGGTCCGCACAATCAACGAATTCGGGCAGGCTTCACTGACAGCCTCTTCCGTCTCACGGATCGCATCGGCCTCCTTGCTGGTACACAGCGATTTGGAATTCTCTTCGTGAAACATCCACGGTCCGCTGAAGACTGCGTCCGAAGAAATGAGCGTGAAGTGTGCTCCCGTTTCAGCAGTACCGTTCGCCCAGAGGAACGCCGCTGAATCGTCCAGCGATTTTGCGGCGGACTCCCACGACGAACGCGCGGCCGCACCACAGTAAACCACATGCGTCGGTTGAGTCTGGTTGATCCACTTGCGGACGGCGTCAGCGGTCGTTCGTTCGCAGGTTCCCATTTCACAGCCGGAGACATTGATGTTCGGCTTCGCGGTGAGTCCAACAACTCGCATCCGATCGGACCACATCGCGGCCAAGTTTGCTCCGACAACAGTCTCTACACCGACGATCAATAATGTCTTCACGCTGAGCCTCCCTGCTGATGCGTGTGATGAAATTCGCCACCGAGCGATCGCATCGCCCGGCTCCTCGAATGAGGGGACGGTTTATAGCCCTGGCGCCAAAAATCAGACAACGGCAATTTCTGCCGAGCACGATTGGCGCGCGAGCTGGGGTCAGGCACCGCAAAATTCAAAATTGGCGGGATGATGCCTGATTT
>JANNDA010000499.1:0-3678 GCA_031387195.1 Planctomyces sp.
GGTTGTGAACGAGCGATTGAAGGCGGCAAAAGTCTTGCGCGGTCAGCCGTTGCCTGGTGAAACGGCACCGTGGGAAATGCCGGTCAAGTCGTCGATCGGCGTGAGCGGCAGCTTGCGGTGCGAGTTGACGTTTGATGCTGATTGGGATCAGGCGCGGCAATTCGGCGTGTCGTTGGGCGATCCGAAATTGGGGACGCATCAATTCCGATTGGAAGCACCGGCAAGTTCGATTCGCGGCGGTGACGATGATGGTTCGTTCCTGTCGCCGGCGAAAGCCAGTTCCTCGAACGTGGCTCAGGATGGTGATGCTGTCAAAAAAACGGAGTCGGAATCGATCGAGTTGCCGCAGGCTCAGCGTGGGACGTTCGCGGCGGCGCGGATGCGTGGCGAGCGGGTGACTTTGGAATTGCGGCGCGGCGAGATCGTGTTGCAAAAGTTGGAGTTGCTCGCCAGTCAAATTTCGACGGGGCCGCTACGGCTGCTTGTTGAGCGAGACGGAACTCGGTTGACGGCGCGATTGAATGATCTGGAACCGTTGCGGTTTGATGATGTCTTGCCGCCTGAGTTGGGGGATTCACCCGCGCTGACGATGGATTGGCCGAGTGCGTCTTCGCTGATCAGTTTGCGAGTCTCGAAACGGTTGGATGACGGTTCGCTGAATCCATTGCAACGCGCGGACGAGCACTTTGTGAAACGAGCATGGGCCGAGGCGGAGCGGCTGTATCAGGAATTGTCGGGCGGTGACGTCAATTCCGAGACGCAGCGTGAGGCACAGTTCAAGCGGGGTCTGTGTCTGCGCGAGTTGCAGCGGCCGGAGGAAGCCGCAGCGATGTTCGAGCAATTACTGACCGCCGAGGACGAGCGGTTGTCACCGGCAGCGGGATGTCAGTTGTGGCTGGTGCGGCTCGAACAGAAGAAGGGGGAGGACGCGGATGCGATCTTCGAATTGTTGCAGGCTCGGTATCGGCCGGAGCAGTTGGCTCGGCTGATCACGAAGGAGACGCGAGATCGGATCGTTGAGCAGAACGCGAATCAGTTTCAAGTTGTGGAGCAGCTTTTTCGGCATAACCCGGAGCGAGTGCGGAATTTGGAACGAGTCGCGGCGATCGATCGATTACTCAGTCCGGCCGGTCGCGGATCACTGAAGGTGCAGATTGAATTGCATCGCGCGTATCGGTTTGAGGACCGGTTGGAGGACGCGTTGCGGATTTTGGAGCAGTCTTCATCGCCGGTCGAGCATGGTGAGGATCGGATTCTGTTGCGGCATCAGGCTCGATTGCTGCGTCAGGTTGGTCGGCCGCGCGATTCTCTGAAAGTGGTGTTTGATTGGTTTCACACACGCAAGGATCAGCCTGATGAACTGTTTGACGAATTGCGGATCGAAGCGGCTCGGTCGTACATCGCGCTGGACGACTGGACGAACGCGGAAGCACAGACCGATGCGGTGTTGGTCACCGGTGGGCGATTGGGCTGGGGTGCGCATTCGTTGGCTTCGGCGGCGTTGATGAAAGGTTTTTTGTTGGAGCGTCGCGGGGCGAGCCGGCAGGCAGAGCAACTTTGGCGCGATGCGTTGCGACGAGTCCGCGAACATCGGGACGCGCCGTCCATTACGGCCAGCGGATTCATTGACGAGATGATTCTCGGCTCGCTGGCGGATCAACCGATGCAGTTTGAGGCGGAGAAGATTCTGTCGGCGCTCGGTCAGTTTGGTGGGCTGGGTGCGGTCGCGGCGTTGGTTCGAGCGGCGATCAGTTCGGTGTCGTTGGAAGTGACTTTGCGGCACATGTGGCAAACGCCTCGCGGTCGCGATTGGGCACGAAAGTATGCGTTCGATCAAGTCACGATGCGGCAGCGGCTGCACGTTCCGTTACATGTTTTTGGCGGCGAGTTCATTCGACGAAATGCGTTTGGTGATGTGTGCGATGCGGCTCACGAAGCGATCAGTTGGGAACTGGCCGGTCGCGTGTTGGACGGCACGCTCATCAGCGGTTCGATGAAGTCGGGGCAGATCGTGCAATACGGAGTGACCTGGAAAGGGAGTTTTGGTTTGCTCGGTTGGAGGACGCTGGCTCCGACTCTGGACGAATCGACTCGTGCGTTGTCGGCGCTCGTGTTCGCTCAGCGGGCGTTGCGACTGAATCAACCGGGACCGGCGAATGAGTTGCTCAAGTTGGCGGTCACGTTGAAGTCGGCTCACGAGGACGCGGCACAGGTCGCGGAGTCGGACCTCAAACTACTGCAGGCCAATCTCGGTACAGTCAGCTTGGAATCGGAATGGCCTGAACCGCTGACAGTGATCTTTGATGCCGACGGTGCGGAGCCGAAGTCATTGAACTTGGAGGCGAACGGGCGCGGCGAACTGAATTTGCCAGCGGGGAAGTATCGGTTGCGGTTGGTTGCGCGGACTGAAAGTGCGGTGCCTGACCCCGCACTGACCCAAGTGCGCGTGACGCCGGCGACGTTGACGGTTCCGGCGGCGGGACGAGTGATTGCGCGAGCCGCTTGGTTATGGAAGCCGAACAACGAAGTCGGGCTGTCTGGTTTGGTCGGCAGTCCGGCGAAGTTGCCCAACATTGGTCGGTGGCAGTTGATTTGGGGGACTTCGTCAATCGCCGCTGGGCCGGTGTTTCGACCGGACGGCCTGGAAGCGGCGTTCGTCGGAACGGATGGCTTCGTGCGTTGGTTCGATCCGGCGGACGGTCGCACGATCGGTGTGCTGCCGATCGGCGAATCGCCCATGAATGCGATTGTCTGGTCGCCGGACGGTCAGTGGATTGCGGTCGGCGGGCTCGATCAGCGAGTGACGTTGATCGATACGAAGCGGCGGACGATTCGCTGGTCATTGCCGGTTCGCAACGATGTGCATTCATTAGCCTGGAACCCGCAGAGCGATCGGCTGTTGGTCGGGGCTTGGCATGAACTGCTCGTGCTCGACGAACTTGGTCGTACGTTGAAGCGTGCGGTGGTTCCGCAAATCGTTTCGCGCGTCGCCTGGAGTTCGACGAACGATTGGTTGGCAACTGCTGCGAGCGGCAATGATTCGATCACGATCTGGTCCTGGCCGAAGTGTGAAACGATCCGCTCGCTGCCGTGGAGCAAACCGAACTTGCAACAGATGTCGGTGAGTCCCGACGGCCGCTGGTTGGCAGCGGTCGGCGATGGCGAGTCACTGAAAATATGGGGCACCGGCAATTGGCGATTGGCTCACGATCACCCGACCGGACCGTCGCAATTTCTGGATGTGAAGTGGCATCCGCACGGCGATTGGCTGGCGGTTGCGAACAACAACTCCGGCCTGTTCTTTCACTGGGACAATGACAAATTGGAACCGCTGCCGCAGCTCGACAAATTGTTGTCGCCGTGGATCAGCGTCAGTCCCGACGGCATGCGGCTGGCGACTCGCAATCACAATCGGCGGTTGCAACTAGTCGATTTGGAAACGAAGCAGATTCAGGAATTCGATGCCGGCGTGGCGACGGCATCGGCTCACGATTGGTCGCCAACGAGCGAGTCGCTGGCGTTCGGTTTGCCCGATGGAACACTCGGTACTTGGAATCGGCAAACGGCAGAGGTCAATCGGCAGTGGCAGCAAATCGGGCGAGTCAACTCTGTGCGTTGGTCGCCTGATGGCCGTTTGCTTGCGATGTGCGCGGACTCCAAGTTGCTGCGAATCTGCAA
>JANNDA010000486.1:0-13994 GCA_031387195.1 Planctomyces sp.
CACCAAGGCCGCACAGCTCTCGCTGGTGGAACTTGGCCGGCAGATGAACGTGGTCGGTGGTTCCGTGGACGCGCCACTTCCGCTCAATGTTGGGTTGCTGTTTTTCAATCCGGAGCCGCACCGCTTCTTTCCGGCCACGCAAATTGACGTCGTCTGGCTTCCGAAAGGCGCGGGCGGTGAGAAGATCACCGAACGGGTGTTTCGCGGCCCCGTGCCGAGGATGCTGCGCGAGTTGCTCGACTACATCCGCCGCAATTACATCAGCGAGACCGTCATCAGCGAGACCGTCATCAAGCATCACGACCGTGCCGAAGCGACACGAGTCGAAAACTTTCCCTATCCTGCGATCGTGGAAGCGGTGGTCAATGCGATCTATCACCGCGGATATGACGTGCGCGAGCCGGTCGAGGTCCGCATTTCGCGGGATGAACTGGTCGTGCTCAGCTATCCCGGCCCCGACCGTTCAGTCCGGCTTGAGCAACTCCGTGCCGGCAAGGCTGTGCCCCGCCTGTCTCGGAATCACCGCATCGGCGAGTTTCTCAAGCAACTCAAATTCACCAGAGGCCGTTCCTCCGGCGTCCGCAAAATCATTCGCGCGATGAAAGACAATGGCTCACCGCCGGCCAAGTTTGAGGTAGACGATGATCGCACTTATTTCATGGTCCGCCTGGCCGTGCAGCCCGACGCCTCGTAAGCGGCGTCGGGCACTTATTCGCGGAGCCACAGCGCAGATGTCTCTGAATCAATC
Source organism: Planctomyces sp. (assembly GCA_031387195.1). GTDB lineage: Bacteria > Planctomycetota > Planctomycetia > Planctomycetales > Planctomycetaceae > SXKJ01. The sequence continues at coordinate 749 of JANNDA010000486.1, forward strand.
GAGCTGGTTCCGCGTCAGGTCAGCCCTCGCTGGAACGTCGCGGACTGGTGGACGCCACCGAACCGATCGCCAGCAGACAGGCCGAGAGCCAGACGGCTTCGTCCGGAGCGAGGATCAAGCCTGGAACTTGTCCGTCGACGACTGGGAATGCCGTCCATCCAGCGTCCCCGGAATAGACCTTGGCCTCTTTGGCGTCACGCCGAAAAACGAACAGCGACTGCTCCCCGTACTGGTTCTCGAAGTAGCTGTGGTAGGTGTTGGGTTCGTCTCCGTCGATCATCGGCGGTTTTTCGCCGCTGACGTGATGATTCGAGACCGTAAACAATGGCGTCCTTCCTGGCTGGTTCATGAGGCGTTACCCCGGTGTGACATGATTGACCGTGTTGCACGCAGGACAACGAAAGGCGTCCGAATCGAGTTCCTCAAATCGAAGCCCCGTGTCCTGGCCTTCGCGACCCGGCCGACAGGTGATGAGTTGACCGGTGCAGAGGACACGCAATCGAACCAACGGCGGCTTGGACCGGAGCACACGACTCTGAGACCAAAATGCTGTTGCAGGTATGCTCTTTGTCGAATCGACCGCTTTCGCAAGTCGTCGCGAAGCGTAGCAAAACCGCGCAGCATTCAGCAGTATGTCGCTCGATTCTCAGTAATCGCTCCGCACACATTCCGAGCCGCACGCTGAAGCGGCGAAAGCGTCCCGTGACCATGACGACACGACTGAGCCACGCAGAAATCTTAGAAGCGGATTTGAGCCTCTTGTCCGAGAGCCTGCAGCGCTACTACCGGTTCGGCATGGAAGCTGAGGCGTTGTCCGATGACAGAGAGGCATTACGGAAGTTGGCGGCGAAATTCTCGAAGAAATACAAAATCAAATCTAAAAGCGACCACCTGCTCAAAGCCCGTCGATTCGTGCAGCGCCTCTCGACCAAGGAGTGCCTCGAGCTGCTGGCTCAAAATTGTGAACTGACGGGAAAGCCGCTGAGCTGGAGTCACGTCAGACATCTCGTTTCCGTCGCGAATGCCGCTCGTCGTTACCAACTGCTGAAAGATACTGTCCAAAACAGTTGGATTACGACTCAGTTGATCGACGCCATTCAAGTTCGCGAGGGGCGGACAAGGCACCCCAAGGCGGGAGGGCGGCCACCAATCAAGCCCAAGACAGTCGAGGAAGGAATGTTGCGATTGCAGCGACTTTCGGAGAAATGGTCCGCGCTTTATCAGCCGCCTAAGAAATTTGATTCCGGTGAGAAGTCCTCGACTTCACCAGAACAAGTGGCTTTGGCCGCCTTGAAGCAACGAATCAAGGATTTCTTTGCGGTTGATGGCGTCGCGGAATCCGCGTCACAAGCTCTGAAGGCACAAGTCGCGGAGTTCCTAAAGTCCCTCACGCACCATGCCAAGGAAATCGGCGAGGTTGTCGCAGCAATCGAAGAATGGAAGAAGAGATCGGACAAGAAGCCGAGTGCCAAGCTCAAGCGGTCGCCGGCCGTGACTTGGCGTCGATGATGGCTCACCACGCGAGCAATATGGATGGGCTGGCGGTGAAGGCGGGGTAAGCTCGCCGATCGAGATGATCCCCGGTCACACGGCCGGTTCAATCAACGAAGGCGACAAATGCGTCCGATCTTGTCCGCACACCGCAGCCCGAACTGCGAGATCCGCAAGCTGCTTTGCTTCTGCACGATGATCCCGCAGCTTGCTCTTCAGGCTCGCGTGATCATTCTCATGCACACCTGCGAGTGAGGTGCTGACGACCAACACGGCGAGGCTGGCTGCCACAGCGCTGACAAACAGTGAAGTCCGTATTCACGGCCGACGAGACGAGCGGATGTCGTCGGATGGGTTGATTCAGCCGGGGCGCTCATCGCTCCTGAACTATCCCAGTTCGCGAGCCATTGAACTGTCGACCGATTTCGTGTCCCGCCTATCGGGGTCGGTGAACCTGATCGTGCCAGATGCGAGTTCGAGGCAAATCAAAAAGTACGTAAGCCGAGAGCCAAGCATGGATGTCGACTTCGTCTGCTTTCCCCGGTGGCTGTCAATTTCTAGAAGTGCGAGACGTCGTCAGTGATTACGGGAATGCCGCTAATAGGGCAGTGAGGTTGTTCGTGAAGGCCAAATCGGTAAAGACACCATCGGGGAAGTCGATCGTCTTGGGACTGTCGGTGCCAGCGCCTCCGTAGCGCACATCATGGCCGCCATCGCCGTTCAAGGTGTCGTTGCCATCTTCGCCGGAGAGGATGTCCTCGCCGAGTCCGCCAAGCAGTGAGTCGTTGCCGGCTCCGCCGTTGAGCGTGTCGTTGCCACCACAACCTTGCAGTGAGTCGTTGCCGTCCAGTGAGTCATTCCAGTCGGTCCCGATCAGCGAATCGGCACCGCCAGCACCCATCAAAGTGACTCCCGACTTGGTAAAGCCGATGCCATCAAACGTGTTGTTGGATTTGCCGCCAGTGAGGCTGGCGCGATCGATGTCGGCCAACGTGTCGGTCGTCGTCGTGTTAGGCTACCGACCTCAACCACGACTGGCCAAGTTTTCGATCGTTTGTTCCAGCAAACCTCGATTGGCCAAAGAGCTTCCCACGCGGCTGAGTTTGTTGACCACACGCGTTGATTGAGCCATCGCTGAATTCGTCAAACGAGTAGTTTATTGAAGTCGAAGGAGAAGGCTTCGTCGATTTCGGCGAGCGTACTGACTACGTCGGCTCCGGCTCCGCCGGCAATCGTGTCGCGGTCGGGGCCGCCGTCGACGTTGTCTTCGCCGTCTTCCCCCAGGCAGACATCGCTGCCATTGCCACCGCGAAGGGTGTCGTTGCCCGCGTTCCCCAGCAACGTATCGTTGCCTCCTTGGCCATCCAGGAAGTCACGGCCATCGCCGCCAGAGATTGCGTCATTGCCGATTCCGCCGGTGATCGTGTCGTTGCCCTTGTCGCCGCTGATCGTATCGTCGTTCGTGCCGCCGTCGATCATGTCGTTGCCGTCGCCACCGAGGATTTTGTCGCGGCCATCGCCGCCATTGATCACGTCAGCGCCGGCACCACCGTTGATCACGTCGTTGCCAGTGCCACCGACGATAGTGTCGAGTCCGTCGCCTCCACTGAGCGAATCGTCGCCAGTTCCTCCATTGATGTTGTCGTAGCCGGTACCTCCCATGATCGTGTCTTTGCCGGACCCTCCGTTGATCACGCCCCCCGTGATACTGGACAACAAACGATCGGGACCATTCCCGCCAGTCAGCGTCACGAGGCCGCTGAAGGCGTTGGCGTCAATGGTGTTGCCCAAGGCCGACTTCGCCGTGAGATTCACACGCTCGATCGACGTGAGCGTGTCCGCGCCATTTCCGGTGAGCAGCGTATCGATCAACGTTTGAGTTTGACCTGAGATCTGTCTGACCTGATCGATACCGTCACCACCATCGAGCAGATCATCACTCGACCCACCCAGCAGCGTGTCGTTACCACCGCCGCCGCGAAGCGTCACGGCTCCAAGCGTGAAGGCGGAAGCATCGATCAGGTTGCTGCCGCTGTCGGCGATCAACTCGTAGGATTCAAAGTTCGCCACCGTGTCCTTGCCTGGTCCTTGAGCCGTGAGGCCAGTGTTCGTGACGATGATTGTGGACCCGGTGACCGTTTCGTCGCGGCGATCGAATCCAGCGCCACCGTTCAACGAATCGTTGCCGAGACCACCTCGGAGCGTGTCGTTTCCGCTTCCGCCGATGAGCGTGTCATTGCCAACGCCTCCGATCAACAGTGCCGAAATGTTCGTGCCGCTGGCGTTGATGCGATCGTTGCCGGCTCCGCCATTGACCGTCAGCTTGCCGGCATAGCTGCCCAAGTTTCCGATCGTGATGTTGTCATTGCCGGCGTTGGAGTTGATTGTGATCGACGTCACGCCGGTGAAATCGAAGTCGGTGTCCTCGAACGTGCTGCTGGCCAGACGGAGCATTCCGCCAACCAAACTCAGGGAAACGTCGCTGTCGCTGGTGCTGGGCAGATTGAAGACCAGCGCGGTCGGCGAGCCATTGATCGTGATCGGCTCCAGGCCCAGGAAGTTCAGCATCCGAGTCGATCCGCCGCCGCTGAAGGCCAATGTTCCGTCCGTGACATTCGAGTAAGTCGTATTGACCAATCCGTAGGCCGCCGCGTTCTGCACGACCAGTGCGTCATGGCCGCCGGTACCGCCGTTGTAGGTGATGGTCAGTGGCAAGGCTCCGTTGCTGAAATCGAGCGTCAGCGTGTCGTCGCCGGTGCCGCCCATGATGATCAGATTGGTCACTCCGGTCAGTGAAACGTCTTGATAAACACCGGCGTAGCCGGGAGCCGCCTCGTAGATGATTCGTAGAACATTTGGTGAGCCGGGAACGAGGCTAAGTGTGATGCCGTCGTTCGTGTTGCCGAGTCCGGAAGTCGTGCTGACATCGGTGATCGTCACCGCTTTGTTCGAGCCGGTTCCCGTCGTAGTCACCAGTGTGCTGACAAATTGCCAATGCTCGAAGTCGCCAGACGAGGCATTGCCGACGAAGTCGATGATGCCTAATCCGCTGTCTTTGAGCGTCAGTCGGTACGTTCCCTCGACTCCTGTCAGGCTGCTGGGGTTGAGGGAGTAGTTGCTGCCATTGCCGCTCAACATGCCGGCGGTGAGAGTTCGCGTGGTCGTCGCGCCACCGCCGACAGGGGTATGAGTCAGTTCAAAATCGCTAATGTCCACTCCGGTGACGTCTTCGCTGAAAGTGATCACGATGGAGCCGATCGCTCCGTGCTGCACATCTTCAATGGTTTGAATCGCGACGGTGGGATTGATCGAGTCAATCCGATAGGCCTCGCCCGCCGTGAAGTCGCTCGCGCTGACGTTGCTGACCGAGTCCCGCACGGGATTCGCGTCGGCATCAAAGTCGAGGGACATCGTTCCGTCGCCGATTCCCGTGCCGACCGTGACCGTGTAGGTCGTGCCGCTGCCGGTGAGATTGGTAATCGAGGCACCGCTGCGTCCGACCTGATCGAGCACGAAGTTGGATGTGGCGAAGCCGGTTACGATCTCGTTGAAGATCACGAGGAAGCGGACGCTCGTGGCGTTGGTGGGAGTGCCATCCAGGCGTGTGATTGACGTGACCGTCGGTTTGAACTTGTCGATCGTATAAACCTCGCCCGTGAAGTCCGTCATCGTCGAATTGAAGGCAACGTCCTGAGCACCTCCGGCCAGGTCGGCGTCGAAGTCGAGCGAGATCGTTCCCTCACCGGTGCCGGTGTTGACCGTCACCGTGTAAGTGCTGTCGTTGCCGGTGAGGCCCGTGATCGAAGCTCCGGTCACAATCGTCTGGTGCAAGAAAAAGTCGTTCTGGCTGACGCCTGTCACCGATTCACTGAACGTGACGGTGTAGTTGACGTTGGTGAGATTCGTGGGATTGGAATTGGCTCTGGCGATCGAAAGCACCTGCGGGGGCGTCCGGTCGATGAGGAAACTCTCTCCGGTGGTGAAGTCCGCAACGGATGTGTTGCCGATGACATCTTGCACGCCTCCGGCAGCATCCGCATCGAAGTTGAGCCGCAGCGTGCCGTCGCCGCTGCCAGTGCGAGCGGTGACTGTGTAGATCGCGCCACTGCCAGACAGGTTCGTGATAGCGGCTCCCGAGAGGCCGCTTGACGCGATGACGAAATCCTCGACGGCGACGCCGGTGACAGGCTCGCTAAACGTCACGGTGAAAGTCACGTTGGACGCCGCAGTCGGATTGCTGCTCGCTGGCACGATCGAAGTGACCGAGGGAACCAACGTATCGACCGTGTAACTCGCGCCCACGGTGAAGTCCTTCGCAGACAGATTTCCGGCTGCGTCCTGTACACCACCAGCGGCGTCCGCGTGGAAGTCGATCGAGAGTTGTCCCTCGCCGATTCCACTGGCGGCGGTGACGGTGTAAGTCTTGCCGCTCCCGGAAAATCCGGTGATCGCCGCGCCGGTCAGCCCCGTTTGATCCAGGAGGAAATCCTCCACACTGACCCCGGTCACGACTTCACTGAAGGTCACCGTAAAACTGAGGCTAGCGGACTTCGTCGGGTTGCTATTGACGAGTGCAATTGAGCTGACCGTGGGAGGCAGCGTATCGACCGTGATGACCAGGTCGTTACCGTCACCACCGGCGTAGTTGATGCCCCCTTTTGCGCCGCTTCCCAGAAAGTTGCTGATCCAACTGCCGTCCGGGAAACCGGCAAATGTGCCACTGATCGCGTCGTCGCCATCGTTGTTGATGATCACGAACGAATTGGCGTCGAACGGCTCAAAGCCGTTGAACAGAATCAGATTCAGCGTCACGTTCGAGCCGATCGTCACCGTGCCCGTGACATTCAATTGGTCGTAATTGTTGCTGTTGTTGCCCGCTGTCGTGCCGCCGATTTCCACTTCAAACGTCGAGCCATCCTCAAAGGTGAAGGGGCCAGTGACACTCAGGATTCCCGGCGAATTGCCCGGGGCGACCTTGCCTCCGCTTTTCACGGTGACGGACGACGCGACAATCGTCCCCGATCCGTTCAGGATGCCTCCGTCGTAGATGGTGACGGTGTGAGCATTCAACGTGTTGTTGATGCCCAGTTGCCCGAACAATGCGATGTCACCAGTTCCGGTGACCGTCCCGGTGATCTTGCTGTCGGTGTCGGTCGTATCCAGCGTGAGCGTGCCGTGACCAACCGCGATGTTGCCGCTGACGGTCAACGTGCCGCCTGCTCGCAGAGCTTGATTGTGCGAAATGCCCCGAGCGCTCAAGAAAATTCGGCCGTCGATTGCGCTCAGGTTGCCGGTGATGTTCAAGTCTGTGCCGGTCACGAGGTCGATGAAGTTGCCCGGACCGCTGACGGTGATGTTCGTCGGCAGATTCACGATCGATCCGCCGGTGTGCAGCAGCAAGCCGTTGGTCGGAGCGAGCGTGACACCCGGCTCAAGCGTGATGCCGCCGAGCGCCGTCAGCGAAATGGTTTTCGGATTGCCTCCGGTCGTCGTCGTGAAGCTGGTCGGAACCGTCAGCGTGCCGTTCGCGAAGCTGCCGGAAGAATCGTACAGGCCCGTCGCCTGCGCGGTGATGTGCTGAGCCTTCCAAGTTCCCGTCACCAAATCTTCGCCGGAGATGACGGTGATCGAGCTGTCGGCCCCTGCGAGGCTCAGCGTCGAAGTTCTCACCTGACCTTGAGCGATCAACGTCACCGAGTTGCTGATCGTGCCGATCGTGGCCTGATCGAGCGTGATCGACGTGCCGGCCGCTCGGCCGCCGTTGGTGTCCTTGATGGTCAACGGAACCAGCCGTGAGATAATCGTGGGGTCGGTCACGGGAACCAACGACGGCTCGAAGTTGGAGACCGTGGTCGGATCGAGGGGCGTCGTCTGGTCGGCGGCATACAGAGTTCCCGCCGTCGGATCGGCCGTCGTCGAATACACTCTGATGACACTTAAGATATCCCCTTCGACGCTGATCGCCGAGAACGGGTAATAGCCCGTGACAGGATCGGTTTTCCGATTGAACTCGTCGCCGCTGGCACCGACGAAGCGCAGGTAACGCTGATCGTCGGTGGGATCGCGGAACAGGTCCATGCCCGTGGACGGATCTTTCACGACGGAAGGTGTGGTCGTGGTGAAGGGAACCAGGTCCAGCTCGTCGAAGTTCGCGACCGGTTGATCCGCGTCATCGACCACAATGCTGCTGGAGGTCAGTTCCGGCGTGCTGCCGTAATACGTTCCGTCGTTGATCAGCGAACGGAAGCGATACAGGCCGTCGAATTCGCCACCGATCACACGATTACCGCGAGCGATGATCGTTAGCGACGGCAGCGGGTTGTTGTTCTTGCCTTGAATCGTGCCGTTGAACATCACGTTGCCGTGGTTCGAGATCAGCGTAATTCCCGTGGCCGATTCCAACAGGCCGCTCATGACCAGCGAGCTATTCGATTCGATGACAATCGCGTCGGACGTGCTGAGGTTCAGCGTCGCGCCGTCGAGCTTCACATCGGTCTGCGACGAGAAGCGGACCGCGTGCGGAGCCGTGAAGCCGCTGAAGATGACCAGATCGCCGGCCGATTGCAGAGTCAGATCGTGTCCCGCCACGACCGTGTTCACCGTGCCGAGCTTCTTGAGCAGTCGCATCACGCCGCCGGAAATCAGCGAGACATCGGAACTCGCGCCCGATCCGTTCACCTGCGTCACGTCCAGGTCACCCGCCACGTTGATGAACACGGAACCGTTCAAGTTCGACACGAACAGCACATCGAGACCTGGCTGCGGATCGCCGACCCCATCGACATCGGTCAGGGTCACGTCGCCGCTCGTGGAATTCGTGACCGACGCGATTGTGTTGAGCGACATCTCAATCCCACTGACTCCCGTACCACTGGTGACGGTCAGCGAGTCGGCGATCAGGTCCACGTCCGCATCGGCCGGACTCGTTTCACCCACCGCACCGCCGGCGGTCAGGATCACGTCGCCGTCGCTGCGAATCGCTTGTTGCAGATTGAGTTGCTGATCGGCTTCGGCTGCTGCTTTCGTCGCTGCGTCCGCGTCACCGGCATAAATGGTCGTCGTCAGCCAATCGACCAGCGACGTCCGCGCAGCGACTTGGTCCAGCGACGCATACGTCGCATCGGTCAAATCCACCGCATCACCGGCCAGGAACTCAGAGGCCCGGAGCGCACCGCTCAAGTATTCCAACCGAATCTTGCGAGCATCCGCGTCCGTGGCCGCGAAGACTCCCGCTTGCAACAGGCCGACATCGATGTTGCCGTCGGCGGTGAGTGTGATGTCGTTGTCGTCGGAGTCCGTCAGGCTGACCGCCTTCGTGACCGTCAAATCACCAAGGGTCGTGACCGTCAAGCTGCCATCGGTCACGGTCATGTCCAAGTCCAGCGTTTGCGTGCCGGTGTTCTGAACGGAGACATCTCCGGTTCCATGCGTCGTGAAAACGATGCCGGTGACGGCCGTGTTCAGGACTCCGCTGGAGCTGGTCGTGTCGAGTGTCAGCGTTCCGCCGGCGATGATCGTGTTCGCCGTTTGAGCGAACTGGCCGCTGACTTGGAACGACATCGCACCACTGCCTGTGACTGTGCCGACCGTCGCATCTCCGTAGACGTTGACCGAGATCTCGCCGTTGGAATTCGTGAGCGAACCGACGAACGTGACGTTGCCGACATTGACCAGCGTGACATCGCCCATGCCGGAGTTCTGGATGTCGTATTCGCTGACGGCGGTATTCGTCTCGATCCCCGCCTTGGCCCGCACGACCAACTGCTTGCCGGTGATCACGCCGCCGGTTTGAGCGACCTGTCCGCTCGGCGCGTTCAGGCGGATGACGCCGGTGCTCGACGAACTGTTGATCGCCGAGTCAGTCAGCGTGATATCGCCGCTGGTGGTACCGGCGGTCAAAATGATCTCGCTGCCGGTCGTGGACAGTTCGGTATTGAGCCCGCCGCTGATCGAGCCGCTGCCGTCCGTGCCGGCGTTGACTTGGATCAGATGAATCGCGCTGACCTGTCCGTTAAGCGTGGTGTCTCCGGCCGATTTGAGAATCACCTCGCTGATCGTTCCCATTCCGACATCGTCATTGACGGTAACTCGGCTGTCCGCGCCGAGCGTGAGGTCGTGACCGGCGGTGATCGTGATTTGGCCGTTACCGAGCAACTCCGCCTTGGCGGCCAAGGTTCCGTCCGGAGCGCCTTCGGGCACGAAGCCATTCACCAACACATTGCGACCGGCCGTGATGCTCAGCGTTTGATCGGTGCCGGTCGATTGCACGACACCTTGCACGCGCACATCCTGTCCGGCGGCGATGGTCACGGTGTTGAGCGCCGCCAGCGACGGTGCTCCGAAGCCCCCCTGCAAAGCGCTGCCATCCTCAAACTGACGTTGCGTGGTCAGGACCGTTTGCGCTTCGGTGATGTTCTGAGTTTGCCACTGCGTGACCGACTTCTGTGCCACGACTTTGACCGTCGATTCCGCGGTCTCGAACTTGGGCCGCAGGTCGTACACATCCACCGGCTTCGTCACCAACTGATACGAAAGCTGCAACCGCGTGTCAGCGATGTTGCGGTAAATGGAGTACCATTGGACATCGTAGTCATAGAAGTGTTCTTTAAAGTCCACAGCCTTGGTAAGGGTCGGACTGGGTGGAGATACATAAGCCTGAAACGTGCCAGTTACACGTTCCCCTTTATCATACGTTGCAAGGAGAGACGCGGCGCGGCCCTCGGAAAAGAAAGACTGAAATCCAACTAATAGGGTTCCCGCAGGATGAGAACCGCCAAAGAAAGGTGCAAGGTTCCTTGTATGCGATGACACCCTGTTAAAATCAAACTCAGGCGGCAAACCGGGCCTGGCAAGTTGCAATCCATTGCTGAGTGAGTAACGTCGAAGTGCGAAGAGCTGTGGGGAATAGATTTGAACAACCCAATCGGGATCGTGATTGTCAAAGTCAACATAATGAACCTGGCCGTTGTCGAAGTTTGTTACTACTGAGTGATCTTGATAATAAAACATCTTAGCTTCGTCCGAATATATTCCGGCATCCGCTTGGAAGGAGTCCGGTTGTCCCTGTGAGACGACTCGTAAAACGTCGGATTCCGTTCCAGCGGGAAGTTGAACAAACTTGTCGCGCCAGCCATCCACGGGGAGACGGACCGTGTTGGCGTGAGCATATTGCTGGATGGTGATCGGCGTGGGTGAGCCATTGCCGCCGCTGTATTCAAACGTAGTATCGACCGTGGTTGTGTTGAAATCATGTTCCCAAGTCGGGTGCCAGGGGATGTCGGTCGGGATGCCATTGATTGTGTTGTGCGTGACCAGGTTGGCAAAGCTGACGTTGTAGAGCTTGCGATAACCCAAATGGATCAGCACCGAATCGCGTTGATTGTCGGTCAAGCTTCCCCATGTCGTGCCGGCTGACGGCGTGGTGTTCACGTCGAGCGTCATCACGTCTCCGGTCAGCGGGTCATAGACCTTTTTCCAATCGATCGTCGGATCGGTGTCGGAGAAATCGACCCCCTCAATGAGGACTGGGCGACTTGTGCCCGTCGTGTCGTTGTAGTAGCCCATCTGCGTCAGCGTGACGTCGGCCGTGTTGAACGCACTTCCCACGCGGACGCTTTCCGTTCCGACTTGTTCGGTGGTGGTGGTCGTCACGAAGCTCACGACGGGAACGAAAATCGAACCGACCGCGACTTGCCGCGTGCCGGTGATCACTTCGATGGTGCGCGGCACGGTGACAATGATTGGCCGTTGCACCGACACCGAATCACTCCCCACGGTCGTGGCACCGACGACGTTGATGGTGCCCCCGGCGATAATCTCGGACGAGCCATTGGGACTCGTCAGCGTCCCGCCATGGATCGTGACGTCACCGCCCGACAGGTCGGCGACCGTGACCGCACCGAACAATTTCTGATCGGTCCAATTGGCTCCCACGCCGGCATGAACGGCCAACGCGTGCGATGCATTCACTTCGCCGAAGAAGGTCGCTCCATGAACCGCGCTGATGACGATGCGGCCGGTCGAACTGGTGCTGATGATCTGGCCGTCCAGGCTGAACGTGTCCGCCATCAGATGCACCAGCGCGTCGCTTTGAATCAGCGCGGGGTTCGTTCCCTCCGTGGTGGCCGTGATCATGAACGTGCTGGTCGCTCGCAGATCGACCGCGCCACCGGTCGCTCGCGTTTGAATCACGGCATCCGGTGCCACGGCAATGTTGGTGGCTCGGAAGGTGATGCCGTTCGCCGCGTTCACGGCTCCGGTCACCATCAAGTCGCTGGCTTGCGTGACGTTGATGGACGCTGCGTCCGCGACGTCGTTGTGGACTTCACCGATCACGCCCGCCAAAACCATTTTCTGAGCGCTGCTGAGCGTGATCTCGCCGCCGCCGTTCGTCGTCAACGTGCCGCCGCTGAGCCGGATTGGATTGCCGTCGCCATCCAGGATCGCGTCGCCGTTCGCATCCAGTTTGAACGTCAGCGGCTGCACCATCAGTCCGACACCGGTTTTGTCCGTGCCACCCGTCAGCTTGAGTTGATCGTCCGCTTTCACCAGACCGTCGATCAGGATCATTTCGTCCGACGTCAACGTGACATCGGAACCGCTCACGAGCGCAAGGATGGCCCCGGAAACTTGAATGTCCTGATCCGTGGTGATCGTGATGTTGTGGCTGACTCCGGGCGGCTCATTGGTTGCAGAGACCGTTTCGAGACTGCTCGCCCCATTCATCGAGAAGCTAACGTCCGCAGTGCCGCCGCTGACTTGAACCGAGATGTCGCCGGTCGCTCGCAACGTGCCCCCGACGCTTTGCGAGTTGCCGTCGACAATCCCCATTCCGCCGAGCGTCACTGATTCTTTAGCTGCAATCAGGACGTCGGCCGCTGTGCCGCCAAACGTCGTGTCGGAACCGCTGACGGTCGCTCCGGCCAACAACGAACCGGCAATCGCCAAACTCCCCGCGTGCAAGTCGATGACGGAATTCTCACGGCTCGTGGCAATCACGGAGCCGGAGCCAATCTCCACGAGACCGGTGGAGTCGAACTCAATGAGGTCTACTGCCGTGACCAGCGCGCCGAGTTGCACCGGATCACCATTCTCGTCGGTCGAGGCTTTGCCGAAGCGGATATTGCCACCGGCGAAACGAACCTTCTGTCCGGGTTCGGTAATGGCGACCGTTGTGTTGAAGACATCGACTTCGTTGGTTCCGTTGATCAACAACGAGCCAGTGAGTTGGAAATCGCCGTTGATGATCGCCGTATCGGTGGCGTCGACGGTGATCTCGTAGTCGGTCGAATCGACGGTCGTGTACGTGCTGTGAACGACCCCCTGGACATCAACGATTGCTCCCTTGAGGAAGATCAGCGCATCGGACTCGATGCGGCCGGAGGTCTTCGGAATCGTCAGGTTGCCATGAACTGCGTTCAGTTCGAGCTTGCTGAGCTTGTTGCTGCCGGTGCCGAACACCCCGTCAAAGACCACATCGTTGTAGCCGGTGACGACGATATCGCCTCCGCCTCCCGTCGACGTGAGCTGACTGGTGCCGTCGATCTGGACACTGACCTGATGCGGCACGAGGGCGTTGCCGGCACTCAGCAGGATGTCGTGATCGGCGGTCAGGTGCCCGCGAATTCGGAGCGTCTGCGCGGCGTCGAGAACGATGTCAGAACCGGCTCCGCCCGCGATGATTGAGCCGCGAATGTCGCCGTACTGACCGGCGCTGAACGCGACCGGGCCATTCACCGTTTCCAGAACGCCAGTC